>JASBZH010000015.1 GCA_029983555.1 Peptoniphilus sp.
TTAGTGTGATATTTATAAAAAAGAATAAATCCTTTCCAAAATTAGGAATTTATTCTTTTTTTATTTATCATAATTAATCTTTATTTACAAAATTTCTTTTAACTTCTTTACGTCATTTATTACTATATCTTCCCTATCTTCATAATAGTCTGAGTATTCTATTACTAGATCGGCATTTGGTGTGTATTTTTTTATATATGAGATTATTTTTTCTATATCATGTGTTTTTCCTTCCTTAAATATTGATCGGTGTTCGTCCTTTATACCATCATTTGTGTGAAGGTGGTATGATACTATTTTGTCTTTTAATGACGAGATTAAGTTTTCTATATTCCAGCCATTTGCGTTGGCATGTCCTATATCTATAAGCACATTTTCATCTCTATTTAAGCACTCTTCTACAAATTCTTTTTCGCTTAATAGTTTATTTTCTCTTTCATCTACACCTACATTTTCTATTAAAAGAGGTATGTCTGTGATTGAGGTAAAATAATCTAAATTTTTTCTTGCGGCTTCTAGCATTTTTTCTTTGTCATCCACTTTTCTGTTGTTGTAATGGTAGACTATATACTTTGGATTTAAGTCTTTATATTCTAAAGTTTTTTTAAAGTAATCTAACGTCCTTTCATATACTTCTCCGTCTAGGTAGCTGTGGTCAGTTTTGTAATAAGGTTCGTGAAAGGTAATTTTATAATTTTTTAGTTTCTTGCGATTTTCATTCAATATTTTTTCATAATTTTTGTCGTGAAACATGGGGAATAATTCAATGCCGATATCGAAGTCTAAATTTTCTACGATTTTATAGACTTTTTCTAGGCTTTGTGGTCTATACATATTTGTTGAAATGTAAATCAATTTTTCACCTCTAAATTTTCTTTTGATTCTGTGTCAAATAGACAAATTTTTTCTAGATCAAATTTTACGAAGAGAGTATCTTCCTTTTTTATACTTTTATCTTCGCTTAAAAAGACATGTTCGCTTCCATCTATATCGAAGTAAACTCCTAGTTTGTTGCCATAATCTTCCACAAAGTTTACTTTTATTTTTAAATTATTTTTTGACTCTTCACACTTTTCTATATATTCTGGTCTAATCCCAATATAGACGAAGTCTTTGTCGTAATTTTCTATTAATTTTTGCAAATGTTTTGGAAGCTTTATGTGATAATCTCCTATATAAACTTCATTATTTTTTACTTTTGATTTTATTATATTCATGGAAGGTGAGCCGATAAATGTAGCTGTAAATACATTTACTGGATGGTTATATATATTATCAGGGCTATCTGCCATTTGAATTTTTCCCTTGTTTAAAAGCACTATTCTTTGTCCAATTGTCATTGCCTCCACTTGATCGTGCGTTACATAGACAAGTGTCATCTTGTATTTTTCGTGAAGTTTTACGAGTTCTTTTCGCGCATGGAATCTAAGCTGAGCGTCTAAATTTGAGAGCGGCTCATCTAGCAAAAAATAATCGGACTGTTTTACTAGTGCTCTTGCGAGGGCAACTCTCTGTCTTTGGCCTCCGGATAAGTCTTTGGGTTTTCTATCTTCCAAGCCTTCTAGTTTTAAAGTGACAAGCACATCGTTTAGCCTTCTTTCTATTTCGCTTGCAGAAATTTTATTAATCTTTAACGCGTAGCAAATATTTTCTCTAACAGTCATGTGAGGATACAGTGCATAGTTTTGGAATACCATGGAGATATTTCTATCTTTTGGCTCAAGGTCGTTTGCGATTTTTCCGCCTAAAATTAAATTTCCACTCGTTATAGATGAAAGCCCTGCAATGATTCTTAGAGTTGTAGATTTCCCGCACCCTGATGGGCCTAGAAGTACGAGCCTTTCTCCTTCATTTATTTTAAAATTTAGATTGTCGAGTACTTTTGTGTTTTTGTCGTAAGATTTGCTCACGCCGTCAAATATTATTTCTTTCAATTTTTCCTCCTTATTTCACGCCACTGCTTATAAATGTAGACATTATTTGTCTTTGGAATATTAAGAACAGTATTAGAGGTATAATCATCGTTATTACAGAAACAGCCATTGCAATTGGAAATTCTGTGCCTCCCTCTGAAGATATAAACATCTGTAGGGCGAGAGATAGCGTGTAATTATCTTGTGATGAGATAATTAATACTGGCCACACATATTCATTCCACGAATTTATAAAAAATATTATTGCTGTTGAAATTACAGACGGCCTAATTAGTGGCAAAATAATATCTTTTAAAATTTTCGATTCATTAATTCCGTCAATTTTAGAAACTTCTATAATTGATTTTGGGATAGTCCTCATGGCCTGACGGAGCAAAAATATTCCGAGTACATCAGCAAATTGAGGAAGCATTACACCCCAGATTGTGTCAGTAAGTTTCAAATGAGATACTATTAAATAATTCGGTATCATAGTTACAGTAAATGGTATAAACATTGTAGTTAAAAATATAAAATAAATGATATTTTTCTCTTTAAAATCTACATACACAAAACTGTATGCGGCTAGAATTGAAGTCAATATTTTAACTGCTGTGACAGTAAATGCAATTGTGAAAGTATTTAATATAATTTTAAATAATGGAAGTCTTGAAAATACATATTTGTAATTTTCAAGAGTAAACTCCTTTGGCACAAGGGACAAAACTGAGTTAAAGGACTCCTGTAGAGTTTTAAATGAATTTGAAAGGGCAAATACTATAGGAAATAAAGTTATTAGCACTAGTATAATTAAAACTATGTGCAAGACAATTTGATTTTTATTAGTTTTCATAATAAATGTTCCCCTCTACAAATTTAAATTCTAGCACCAAAAGAACTGCAAAAATTATCATAGTTATCATGGAAAGGGCAGATGAAACCCCAGTTTTATAAAGTATAAATGCTTCGTGATAAGAATGATAAATTAGTGAAGACGATGCGTAGCTTGGTCCTCCCTGAGTTATTACTTTTATTGGAGTAAATACAAATTGAAGGCCCTGGACTATTGTCATAATGAATATATAAATTCCAGTGGCAGATGAAGCTGGAAGTGCTATATCTTTAAATAGTCTAAAATTACTTGCTCCATCGAGCTTTCCTGCTTCAATTATGCTCTGATCAATTCCCGATATTTTACCAAGTATTACTATGAAATTGTAGCCAAAAGCTTTCCACGATGTAATTATCGAGATAACGACTATTACAAGACCTTCGGTTTTTGACCAAATTGGCAGGTATAAGCCGAAGTGTCTCAATATAATTGCGACAGGACCTGATACTGGATTTAAAATCCAAGTATATAGGACTGAACCTATTACAAGTGAAATCAAAGAGGGCAGAAAGAAAGCTGCCCTATAAAAATTTTTATGTTTTTTTAAAACTACGCTCAGTACAAATGCTAGGATGTAAGGAGCCAGGAAATTTATCACGAGTAAGATTATTATATAGAGAAATGTATTTGCGAGTATTTTTGAAAATATTGGACTCTTAAATAACTCTATATAATTGTCTAGACCTACAAATTTCTTGTGGATTTTTATCATATTCCAATCAAAAAAACTCAAGTAAAATGTGTAAAAAAGTGGAGCTATGATAAACACCAAAAAGAATATTGCTGCAGGCAAAATCATCAAGTAACCTTTTAATTTACTTTTCATTTTAACCTCAATTATTTTCTAAAAGTGAGTTTATTTTTTCTTGAGCATTTTCCATTGAAGTCTTTACATCGTCTCCTGCCAAAATTTCATCTCTCATGTCGAGAAGTGCCTGCTCAGATTCAAGACCAGCGTTTCCAGGGAAAGATGCCCATGACACTACGTCCCTAGATTGCTCTATTGCAGGTTTCATCATTTCATTTTCTTCAAGGAAAGATTTTAAACCGTTCTCTGCTTCTGCGACATCTTTTCTAGGAGGAGTGTATCCAGTACCCTTAGTCCATGTAGCCATTTGTTCAATACCGTATAAATATTTTTCAAATTCCCAAGCTGCTTTAATTTCGTCATCATCTGTTGCAGTTATCGCCAAGAAACAGCCACCTGCTGGAACTTTTCTCTCTTTATTTTCAAAAGTTGGAGACATAAGAGAAGTTACATCAAAGCTTGCACCTTTTTGAATTTGCTCGCGCCTAGCAATTGTTGTATAGCACATTGCAATATTTCCATCTACAAAAGATTGAACGCCTTCGTCCCAAGATATGTGTAGAGCTGATCCGTCTTTAACCATATCTTGATAAAATTGCATTGCTTCGATTCCTTCTGGCGATGCAAAGCTAGCTTTGTTATCAGTAATCATTTTTGCTCCATTTGATTCGATAATTGCTTGTTGTCCCCAAAAATCTGCTGGCTCTTGAATATATAGTCCGTACTTGCCAGTTTTTTCTTTTATAGTTTTTGAAAATTCATGCACTTCTGCCCAAGTCTTTGGTCCTTCTTCCGAAAGTCCTGCTTCTTTTAGAATATCTTTATTTATATATAGTACTGGAGTTGAAAGAGAGTAAGGTATTCCAACTTGATCGCCATCAGAATTTTTTGCCAAATCTAAGACATTTGGAAGAAAATTATCTTTTAAAAAGTTTTTATCTTCGTCATATTTTTCGATTGCTTCTTCTGGAGATACATAGTCGAAGTTATTTGAAAAATAATCTAAAAATGCCCATCCAACTTGAACAAGACCAGGAGATTCTCCGGCAGCTTGTTTTGCTTGCAAGTTTTGCATAAGGCCTTTATACATATCTGGATTATACACGTCAGTTACTTCAATGTGGTCGTTATTTTTATTAAAATTATCCACTAATTCTTTTACGCTCGCTCCGCCTTGAGTTTCGGCATTTACATGATAGTATTCTATCTTTATCTTTTCGCCTGAGTTTCCATCTGCGGAGGCCTCTTTAGTTTCTTTTTTGCATCCAACAAACAAAGTTCCAATTAATAAAGCTATTGCTACAGCTTTTAATAGTTTTTTCATTTAAAAATTACTCCTTTCGATAACTATTCATTATAGAAATTCTAATATAGATTTACATAGAAAATATTTATGAACAGAAAAGATTATGTAAAGATTAGTTTTGTAAAAGATATTATTTGACAAAGAGTAAAATTGTTACAAACTTATTAAGTTATCTAAATAATTTTAAATTTCATGGAAACTCCACAACTTTTACACATATCTTTGCTAAAATATACTCGGAGGGATAGATATGAAAAAATTTTTTAAGGTGGCAATTTTTTCTCTTCTTTTAATTTTACCTATGACTGTTTTTGCTAAGGGTGAAGAGATTGTCACATTGGGAAAGGATTTAACTCTAAATCAGCGTGACGAAATACTTAAAGAAATGAATGCGAGTGAAGATGCGAAGATAATTGAAGTGACTAACGCGGAAGAATATGAATACTTAGGAGATGTTTTAACTTCAAAAGAAATTGGAAATAAAGCAATATCTTCTGCCATAGTTAAATACACTGGCAAGGGAATTAATGTTGAGCTTTCTCCAAACATTGTCGTTGTGAGCGAAAACTCATATAGAAATGCGATGACTACAGCAGGGATTGAAAACGCCTATGTATATGTCACAGCTCCAGGAAAAGTTTCGGGTACAGCTGCACTTACTGGTATTTTAAAATCGTATGAAGAAGTTTCAGGAGAAAAAATTCCTGAAGATGTAAAAAAAGTAGCTAACGAAGAAGTTGTGGTACAAAATAATGTCGCAAAAGACATTGGAGATGAAAAGACAAACGACGTAATAAATGTAGTGAAAAGCGAAATGGCAGAAAAAATGCCACAGTCAAAAGAGGAAGTAAGGGCAATAATCGACTCAGTTGATTCAGAGTATAACATTGGACTTTCTGAAAATTCTAAAGAAGGGCTCACTACACTTTTTAACAATATGAAAAATGCCGACGTCGACTGGAAAAAAGTTGCCAATAAAGTTGGAGAGTATTCCAAAAAGGCGAATGAATTTTTAAATTCACCAGAAGGCGAAAAGGCAGTTAAAGATACAAAGAATTTTATAGAAAAATTTATTGATTTTATAGTTTCACTCTTTAAATAGATTAAGATAAAGTTCAAAAGGACTCATTATATAGAAATTTAAAATTTAAGTCTAAGAGTACAAATTACATTTGCTCTCGTATTTATGACTAAGTTTCTTTTAAGATAAGTTTTTTTGAACTTTTTATTTTGCAAAATCCACTATAAAGATAGTAGCGACTGACTATTATTATATTAGAATTAGATATGATATAATATTTAAAGAATTTCAGACAATCGTAATGAGGTGGAGAAAATTAATAATTTTAAATTTAAGTTTGCTAAATGGTTTACGACGATGGTAAATCCTCCAGTTCATCCATTTAATCTTGCAAACGAAAAAAATATTCCATACAGCCGCTGGCAATATGAAAAAGGCAAAGATACAATAAAATTATATTTAGATTATACAACGATAGATGAGATGTTTAAGGACAAAGTCGTTTTAGACATAGGATGTGGAGCGGCAGGCAAGTCTCTTTTTTATGCCAAATCTGGCGCAAAAAAAGTAGTGGGAATCGAAATTGTAGAACACTATAGACAAGAGGCCGAGACTCTTGCAAAAGACCTTGGGCTAGAAGATAAATTTGAATTTGTCGTTGGAGATGCGTCCAAGATGCCATTTGAAGAAAATAGTTTTGACACAATAATAATGAACGATGCTATGGAGCATGTCGACGATCCCGTTTCAGTTTTACACGAGATTGAAAGAGTTTTAAAACCTGGTGGACGTCTTTATGTAAACTTTCCACCATATTATCACCCATACGGAGCGCATCTAAGCGATGTTATGGGAACTCCTTGGATTCAAATGTTTTTTTCAGAAGAGACTTTGGCTGCAGTTTATAGAGATTTAGTTAAAGATCTTCCAGATGGAGATATGAGAGTTCAGTTTAGAATTGGACAAAACGAAAAGGGCAAGGACTACTTTAAATATATAAACCACATGACTCTAAAGAGATTTAAGAAAATTAAGCGTGCGACAAATTTAAAAATAATTTATGAAAAAGAAGTTCCACTCAGGTGGTTTTTTGTACCATTTGCAAAACTTCCAGTGTTTAAAGAAGCATTTGTAAAGATGAAAGTTGTTGTTTTTGAAAAGAGATAAACATTTTATTTTTATAATCGCTTAGATATTTTGTAGTCTTGTTTACGGTGAAATGTAAAGTGTTAGATAAAATTAAAGGACCTAGTACCAGTAGTTAATCTTTGGTATTAGGTCCATTTTATTTGTACTATTTATTTTTGTGAAAAATTTTAACTTTTTATTTTTTAAATATTAAGTGCAGATATTTATTAATAATTTTTTAGCAATCTATTGGGTTTAACAAGTTGTAAAGTGTCTTTACGTGAATTCCTGTTGCTCTTTTTGGAAGGTAGCCTTTCTTTTTAGATCTATAAGCCGTTCCGGCAATGTCTAGGTGAACCCATTTTGTGCCTTCTTTTACGAATTCTCCAACAAAAAGTCCTGCAGTAATTGATCCTGCATTTCTTCCGCTAGTGTTTGAGATATCTGCTACGTCTGAATGGTTTAGTTTTTTGTAGTCTTCATCATAAGGAAATGCCCAAATTTTTTCACCAGAAAGCTCTGCAGCATCTTTAACTTTGTTATAAAATTCTTCGTCGTTTGTAACGGCGCCAGTGTATTCTTCGCCAAGTGCAATTGTAACGGCACCAGTTAAAGTTGCAAGGTCAATTACTCTTTCTACTTCGAAATTGTTAGTAGCGTAATAAATTGCATCGGCAAGAGTGATTCTTCCTTCGGCGTCTGTGTTTTTAACTTCTATTGTAAGCCCCTTCATTGTGTCGATGATGTCGCCACATTTGTAGCTTGTACCAGAAATCATATTCTCGCAAGCTGCAACTACGGCAACAACATTTACTTTTGCTTTGCTTTTTCCAAGTGCGTACATCGTGCCGATTACAGTTCCTGCTCCGCCCATGTCTGAATGCATTGAAGCCATGCCACTTGAGCTTTTAATATTGTATCCACCGCTGTCATAAGTTAGTCCTTTTCCGACTAGGGCAGTTTTTGGTACGTCTTTATTTTCAATTTCCATCACAATTAGTCTTGGTCTATTAGTTGCACCGCCGCCCACTGCCATAAATGCTTTCATACCAAGTTTTTCAATTTTATCCTCATCATAAACTGTAACTTTTACGCCAACAGATTCAAGTTTTTCTTTTGTAATATTTGCAAGAGTTTCTGGATAAATTACATTTCCAGTTTCATTTACAAGATCTCTTGCAAAAAACACTCCGTCCATCATGTCACTGATAATGTCAAGCCCTTCTTGCAATTTTTCTTCTTTTCCTCGAGGTGGAGTGTAGTTAATTTTAAGGTCTAAAATTTCATCTTCCTTTTTAGTTTTCTTTGTAAAAGAATATTCGCCCTGACTTAGACCTTCGTATACTGCCATAATTGTTTTTCTTTGGCAAAGTCCAAAATCAGGAATATTTACACTTGCTATATTTTCTTTTTCGTCTCGAAGTAAATTTCCAAGATCGAAGAAAATATTTCTGATGTCTTCTAAAGTTATTTCGCTATCTCCAAGTCCAACAAAAATTTCACCATTAGAATTTGTGCTTGGTAGATAAATAATCTCGCCTAGTTTTGCTTCAAATCCTTTCTTGTCTAGATAGTCTTTGTAAGACGAATTTGAAATATCATCTTTTTTTAAAAAGTGAACGAGTGCACCTTCTTCTTTTCCAAATAAATTAAATTTTATCATTTTTACACCTCGTCTTTATTATACCTTAAAACCTGGGCAAAAATTTTATTTATATGCTTTTTTAATTATATATAATGTGATAACATTGAATTAATAATAATGGATCTAAGTATCAATTTAGTACGATGAGAAGTGCTTCAGATTGGTGCTTTTTTATTGATAGGTGGTGTTTATTATGAATAGAAAAATAAGATCTTCGATACTGCTACTAATTACTGCAATTATCTGGGGTTTGGCTTTTGTGGCACAAACTGCAGGAATGGAACATCTTGGGCCTTATACTTTTACTGCGGCTCGTTCATTTGTAGCTTGTATATTTCTTTTAATAACGCATTTTATTTTTAAAAAATCCAAAATGATTGACTATAATAATGAATACTCACTTGAAAAAAGTATTAAGGGCGGATTTATCTGCGGACTCGTTTTTACATTGGCGATAAATTTGCAGCAAATTGGTCTTTCTTTTACTACTACTGGAAAGGCAAGTTTTATAACTGCTCTATACATAGTATTTATACCAATAATTGGACTTTTCTTAGGAAGAAGACCAGATTTAAAGTTGGTCATCTGTATAATAATAGCACTAGTGGGAACATTTATAATGTCTGTTCGTGGAGAATTAAGTGTAAATATAGGTGATATTGAAGTTATGTTATCGGCTTTTATGTTTGCAATTCACATGATGCTCATGTCAGAATTCTCTCAAAACACAAACAGCATCATAGTTTCGCTAGTCCAATTTTTAGTCTGCGCTATTTTATCTTTAGTTGCTGCTATGTTTAAAGAAGTTATCGATATGGATGGCATTTTGAAATCATATGTCACAATTTTATATGTTGGAATTTTATCTTCTGGAGTTGGATTTACTCTTCAAATAATGGCCTTAAAGGACCTAGACACAGTTATCGCTTCTATGATAAGTTCTCTTGAATCTATATTTGGAGCTATATTTGGATGGCTTATACTCGGTCAGGCCATGGAGGGAAGAGAAATTTTTGGTGCATTTTTAATTTTTATCGCGACTCTTTTCGCTCAACTTCCAATAAATAAAATTTTTAATAGAATTAAAGAGAGCAAGAGTTAATTTCACAGTATTTTAATATAATTTTATATTCTTAACACATTTATATTGTATAATTGTTTAGAGGTGAGAAAGATGTCGCTAATGAATTTATTTTTTGGCAAAAGGTCAAAAAGAATTATTACAATAGACGGGGAATATGGCAGCGGTGCTACAGAAATTGGAAAACATATTGCTGAAAAATTAAGTATAAAATTTTACGACGAAAAGATAATCGAGCTGATGAGTCTAGAGGGAAAGGTAAAGCCTGAAGATGTCAAAAAAGATGATTCATTTTTGCAAGGAACTATCTATGATCTTTATAGACAAAATTATTCTTATTCGCAAGAGGATATATCTATAAATGACGCGGCATTTTTAATGGACGCACGAACTATAAGGGATATTGCGAGCAAGGGAAGTGCCGTAATCTTTGGCAAGTGTGCAGATTTTGTACTTAAAGACACCGATATATTTTCTGTGTTTATTTATGCACAAGAAGATTTTAAAAAGAAAAGACTTTATGAAAGTTACAATGTAAAAAAAGAAAAAGTTGAACTTAGATTAAATAGAGAAAATAATAGAAGGGCAAATCACTACTCGAGAAACACTGGAGAAATTTGGGGAAGTCCAAAGTTATATGATTTACTTATAGACTCCTCTGTGTTTGATTTTGAAACGATTGAATCTCTCGTTATAGATTTGGCAAATAAAAAGAAATAAAAGTGTGAGTTTGATGGCTCATACTTTTTTAACGTCTAATTTTAGAAAAAAATTAAATGCTTAAGATTTCTTACTTATACTTTCTATTCAAATTCACAACTAAATCATGTATAATTAAAATGTTAAGGAGGATTATTGTATATGATTAAAGTTCTCCATTTAATTAGTGGTGGCGATACAGGTGGAGCCAAGACCCATATTTTTACTTTGATGAAAGGCCTAAGTGAAAAAGTTGATGCTAAGATAATTTGTTTTATCAAAGACACTTTTTACGACGAGGCGAGGGAGCTTGGCTTTAATATTGAAGTTTTTGAGCAAAGAAAAAGATCCGACCTGTCTGTTGTCACTAGATTAAGTGATGAAGTTAAAAAAGGCAAATATGATATTGTGCATGCCCATGGAGCTCGCGCAAATTTTATTGCGATGTTTCTAAAAAACAAAATATCTGTGCCAATGGTCACAACGATACACTCTGACTATAAGCTTGATTTTAAGGATAATTTTTATAAAAATCTAATCTATACGAGCCTAAACAAAATGGCTTTAAAAAAGTTTGACCACTATATTTGTGTGAGTGATAATTTTAAAGACATGCTTGTAAATAGGGGCTTTGATGAAAAAAAGATTCACGTTTTATATAACGGGATAGATACAAGCGAGAGTATAGACATAATTCCAAAGGAAACTTTCTTGGAAAAACACAAGATACTCTACAATGGTGAATTCATTGTGGGTATAGCTGCAAGGCTTGATAAGGTAAAAGATCACGAGACTTTTATAAGAGCTGCCAAAAAAGTTTTGGATGAAAGTACTGATGTTATATTTTTAATCGCAGGTGATGGCGACGAGAGAGTGCATCTAGAGGATACTGTTAGAAGTCTTGGTATTGAAGACAAGGTATATTTTCTAAATTTTGTAAAAGATAAATATTCTTTTTTCAATGCAATTGATGTAAATGTCCTAACGAGTCTATCAGAGTCATTTCCATATGTAATTTTAGAGGCGGCTTTAATTGGAGTTTCTACTATTTCAACTAGAGTTGGAGGAATACCTGAAATTGTAAAGGACAATGAAACTGGATATTTATTTGATGTTGGAGATAGCACTTCTTTATCTAAATATATTTTAGATTTATATAGTGACAGAGAAAAGTTAGAAGAACTTGGCATTAATGTCAGAAGAGATGTAAGAGAACATTATTCTCACGAGGCGATGGGCGAAAAACAATTTGAAATTTATCAAGAGATTTTGCAAGGAGGAAATAAGTGAAAATCATTGACAAAAATGGAAGACTTTTTGGTTTCATAAATATAATCGATTTACTTGTACTTATCGCAATTATTGGAATCATAGTTGTCGGAGTAAAGAAATTTGGAAATAGTAGCTCTGCAGCAAATGCAGAAGTAAAACCTGGAGTTATAACTGCAGAAGTTTCTGAAATTAGAAAAGTTTCAGCAGATGCTATTAAAGAGGGAGATCCTGTATACGATTATGACAAGGGAACATACATTGGAAAAATTACAGAGGTATCAACAAAACCTTATACTGAAGAGGTTGAGTATCAAGGCAAATGGATAAATGCTGAGGTTCCTGAAAAGTACACAGTTACAATGAAGATAAAGGCAGATATTAACGATACTAAAGACTACTATGAAGCAGGATCAATACAAATGAGAGTTGGAGCACAACAAAGAGTTAAGAATAAAAATTTCGCGGCATTTATGACAGTTTTAAATGTAGAAGTTTAGGTGCAGCATGTATAATTCAGTTACTGTAAGAGTTTTACATGGCATCTATTTGTTTTTTAGTGAGTCTTATAAAAATAGTTTTACTCACAGATTTTTAAAGAGAATAAAAGATGCTATAAAAAATTCTTTTGCAAATTCTAATTTAAATACAATTATAAATGGAGAAAAATACATCTTTAGAGATTCATATTTTTTAAAAATCTACAAGGGATTATTTGAACTTCTAAATAAATTTATGCAATTTTTGCATAGAGTTTTGGTTGGTCCCATTAAAAACACATTTTTCTTGGGGGATACTTATGAAATCCTATCTTCTTTCGACGAGGTGATGGGAGTTGTTTCAAATATTATACTTTGGTCTGGAGTATTTGTAACTCTTATTTCTGTGATTTTTAAGTCAAATATTAAGCTTGCTTTTACAGTTTTAATTTTTGGATTTATTATGTCGGCTTTAAAGGGAAAATATCTTGCAATTTTACAAAATTCAAAAGTTTTAGAATTTGTACTTAGCTTTTTTAAACTTGACGAAGGCGGTGAGTCCTGGTGGTAATTCCTAAAAAATTAAATTTTGTTTGGCTCATGGCGGCCTTTTTGGCAATAATATATTATTATTTTGGATTTAAATTTTTTGCAGCAGGTGTCATAGCTGTATGCGGTTTTATAATGGTAATTTACGACGTGAAGATTGGACTTTTCACATCAGCTCTCGTATATCCATTTTTGCCCGATGCAGTTGGCCTTTTGATGTTACTTTCAATGGGATTTTTCGTCCTAGTTCGTTCAATTTTATTTAAAGATAAGTTTGAAGTAATGGATCTTACTCTTCCAATAGGACTTTTTGCATTTGTTGCAATTTTTAGGACAATAACTTCAATTGAACCAATGGGATCTTTAAGAGATCTTGGACTAAATGCAGCGGGGCTTAGCTTTGTATTTGCAATGACAAATTCAATTAAAAATAAAAAAGAATTAAATGCGTTTATATCAGTTTTTCTAGTTTCTGCACTTTTTGTGGGACTACTCGGAGTATATCAAAAATTTACTGGCGTTCAGATGAGACCAGAATGGCTCGATGTCGAGAACAATACAGACATAGCAGTACGTGTTTATTCTGTATTTCAAAACCCAAATATTTTGGCAGAATATTTAGTAATGTTAATTCCACTAGCTGTTGGGATAACTTGGCATACTAAGAGCATGAGAAAGAAATTTGTATTTTTAATTGCAACAGGAATTCTCTTCTTGTGTATACTACTTACACTTTCTCGAGGTGGCTGGGTAGGTCTTGGCTTTGCAGCTCTTATGTTTATAATTTTGGTCGACAGAAGGCTATTTCTTTTGGCAATACCAGTTGGAATAGGCGGCTTGTCATTTTTGCCTAAGCAAGTGTTAAATAGAATTTTATCTATTGGATCAACTGTCGATACTTCAAATTCTTACAGAATTAAAATTTGGGAAATAACAATGGATGTTATAAGAGATCACAAAGTTGGCGGAGTCGGCTTTGGATATATTCCATTTAAGAGTACTTTTGAAACCTATATAAGGACAATGCCTATATACCACGCTCACAACACTTATCTTGAGATTGCAGCAGAGATTGGCATTGCAGGATTATTTATATTTATGCTATTTATGCTCTCAACATTAAAATATGCATATATCAATTTAGTTAAATCTACTGACAAATATTACAAATATATTGGAGCAGGTCTATGTGCAAGTATTGTTGGAATAATGGGGCATGGACTTGTGGAACATTTCTTATATATTCCAAGAATAATTTTTACATTTTGGATAATAATAGGAATAATTTTTACAGCAATAAAAATTCAAAAGAAGGAAAATAAAGAGGTTATAGAAGAAAACTAAAACTATAACTTTAAAAAAGTACGTGATTTATTCTATGAAAAAAATTGTAGTTTCAGGTTACTTTGGCTTCGACAACTCTGGAGATGACGCTATCTTAAAGGCCATGGTGGCAGATTTTAAAAAATTTAATAAAGAAATTGAGTTAACTGCACTTTCTAAAAACCCAAAAAAGACCAAAAAAGTCTATGGGATAGATGCTGTAGATAGATTTAAAATTTCAGAAGTTTACAAAGCTCTCGGAAATTGTCACATACTTCTCTCAGGCGGCGGCTCTCTTTTACAAGATTTTACTTCGACAAGGTCAATTATCTATTACTTGGCAGTAATTATAATGGCAAAGATGCGCGGCAAAAAGGTTTATGTTTACGCCAATGGAATTGGACCAATAGATAAGGGTTTTAGCAGATTTTTGACAAAAATTGTTTTAAATAGAGTTGATTATATAACTCTTCGAGATGATTTGTCAGAAGAATTTGTAAAAGATATGGGTGTAAAAAACAAAAATATAGAGGTTACAGCTGACCCCGTATTTTCCCTTGATCCCGCAGATGAAAATAGAGTAAGAGAAATACTTGAACTTGAAAATATTACTCTTACAGATAAAACTATTGGATTTTGTTTAAGGGATTATGAAAATAGTGCGAGTTTAAAAATGAAATTTGTAGAGGTTGTCGACAGGCTAATTGAAGATGGCTACGATGTACTTTTAGTTCCATTTCACATGCCTCGCGACAATGTATATTTAAAAGAAATTTTGGAACTTTCAAAACATAGAGATAAAGTAAGTCTTGTAGAAGGCACATATTCTGCAGGAGAGTTAATGGGAATTTTTAAAAAATTAAAACTTTTAGTTGCAATGAGACTTCACTCAGTAGTATATGGAGCGAATGTGAGTCTTCCTATGGTTGGAGTAATTTATGATCCTAAAGTTAGGGCCATGGTTCGTGAACTTGGAATTAAAGAATCTGTAGAAGTTAGAGACTTTAGTGCAGATGAACTTTACGAAAAAATAAACAAAACTCTTTTAAATTTGGAAGATAGTAAAAATATTCTAGAAGAAAATACAGAAAAAATGAGAAAAAAAGCACAGAGAAATGTAGAAATCGCTCTTGAGCTTTTGGAAAAATAAATTAATATAATAAGTTTATGTAAAAAGTTAAATTAAAACCAGAGTTGTAATCTTGTACAAACTCTGGTTTTTTTTATTTTTTATATTAAGTTATTTATAGTTTTAAATTTTAATATAATTTTGCAGTCGATTTTTTTTAAGACCGTACTTAAGCCTTTTTCAATAGAACTTTAAAAAAATTAATTCCATATTTTATATTAAAAACTATAAAATATTACATTTTGATACGGTGAGATTAATAAAAATTAATGTGAAGTTTTAAAAATTAATCTCCATTCCGCTAATTGCTTTTTCAATTATACACTTATACTTTAAGAGAACGTCTTTACATTTATTTAGATTTTTTTCATCAGCTCTAAAAATTGGAATAGATATGCTTATTGCTGCAACTACTTTTCCTTCAACTTCGAGTGGTATTGCAACGCATCTTATATATTCGTCGATTTCTCCAAATTCAAAAGCATACTTATTTTCTCTGACAGAATGAATTTGTTTTAAAAGTTCGTCGATATCTACTGTCGTTTTTTCTGTATACTTTTTCATATTTGTTTTAAAATTTTTTATTATATAATCATCGTCAAATTGGCTGAGAAGTGCCTTGCCAAGTGCAGGTGCGTTTGCAGCTATTTTAGTACCGACACTTGATACAATTTTAATTGCCTGCTTTGGTTCAACCTTTTCTATATAAAAGACTTTTTTGTTTTCATAAACTCCCAGCTGACAAATTTCGTTACACTCTTTTACTATGTCTTCCATAAAAGATCTTACAATTGAAAGAGCATCGGATTTATAATTATAAGCATTTCCAATTTTATATGCTCCAAATCCAATTAAATATTTATTTCCTTTAATTTCTACAAAATTTGTTTCTGTCAATGTTTTTAAAATTGGAGACAGTGTGCTCTTTGGTATATTTGTGTTTTCTGAAATTTCCGTTAAATTTAATCCGTTTTCACTGTTTCTTAATTCTTCTAAAATTTTTACTACGCGATATGTTGGCATATGCATGATTAACACCTTCTAATAAATTACACCTATAATTTAATTATAGATGATTTCAAATAATTTTCCAAAACTGCTAATATTTTTTATTTGTATTATCTTGACAAAGTTATAAAGTAATATTAGACTTATATTAAAGATTCGTATTTAAGTTGATATACGTATATACGAATTATACTTCTTGAAATGATTTTTTTCAAGAAGATTGCGACAATTTTTTAAGAAGAATATTATTTTAATTTTAATTGGAGGTAGACATGAATTTACATTTAGACGGAAAAGTTATAATAGTTACTGGTGGTTTTAAAGGAATTGGAAGAGCAATATCACTTGGTCTTGCAAAAGAAGGAGCTACAACTGTTGTACTAAATAGAGATGACGATGTTACAGAAAAGTTTAAAAAGGAAATTTCTGAAGTTACTGATAACTATTCAATTTATTTTATTGATTTAAATAATACTGATGAAATTTCAGGAATAGTTCAAGATGTTGTAAAAAAATATGGACGTATTGACGGCATAGTAAATAATGCGGGAAGAAATGACAATTTGAGTTTGGAAGAGACAAGCTGGCAAGATTTTGAAAAATCAATCCACTCCAATCTAACTCACTACTATGAACTTGTTCATCAATCAGTTGAGTATTTAAAAGAGAGCAAGGGATCTATTGTAAATATTACTTCTAAAACTGCACTTACAGGTCAAGGTAAAACTTCAGCTTATGCTGCAGCAAAGGGAGCTATTCTTGGACTAACAAGAGAATGGGCAGCAGCTCTTGCAAAAGATGAAGTTAGAGTAAATGCAATAGTTGTATCTGAAGCTTGGACTCCACTATATGCTAATTGGATTAAGACTTTTGGAGACGAAAAAGCTCAAGAAGAAAGACTTAAACTTATAACTGATAAAATTCCACTAGAAAACAGAATGACAAAGCCAGAAGAAATTGCCGATACAGCTGCGTTCTTATTATCTGATAGAGCATCACACACAACTGGTCAATGGGTATTTGTTGACGGTGGATATGTTCACTTGGATAGAGCACTTAGCTAATCTTTAGAGAAAGGTTTGAAAAAATGTCTAATGATATAAATAACAAAAGAGGTTCAAAGGCGAAAATAGCAATAGTTATTGTAACTTTCCTTTTCTTTGCGTGGGGACTTACAATGAATCTTGTAAATGCGCTAAATACACCTATGGCAAATTACATGCAGATTTCTGCTACAAAGGCTTCGCTACTTCAAATGTCATATTTTGGGGCGTATTTCTTTTTGGCAATTCCTGCATCGATTGTAGCAAAAAAACACGGATATAAAGTTGGTATTATGATGGGCTTGTCGCTATTTGTAATAGGGTCCCTTCTTACAATACCAGCAACTTCAAGCATGAATTACAATTTGTTTTTACTTGCGATGTTTATAACAGCATCAGGTGCAGCGACTCTTGAGACAAATTGCAATCCATATATCACAAAACTTGGAGATCCAGAAAAAGAAGCATTTAGATTAAATCTAGCTCAATCTTTTAATGGAGTTGGAAATATTGTCGGACCATTTATACTTGGTTCAGTAATTGGAGAAATTTTAGAACCTAATGATGCTGGATTTGAAGCTGCAAAGACAAGTTTTTTACAAGGTACTAAGACTATTTATATTGGAATTGCGATAGCACTTGCAATTGTCCTTGCAATATTTTTCTTTGTTAAACTTCCTGTACCTCAAGGAGATGAAAAGGAAAATAGTGAAGATAATTCTCGCGGACTTAAAAAACTTTTTGAAATTCCACATTTTTCTCTTGGAGTTTTGGCCGCGTTTATATTTATAGGACTTCAAGTTGGAGGGATGGCTCTATTTTCTGCCTACGCGCTAAAACATTGGGAGGCAATGAGCGCAGGCACAGCCACAAAATATTTAGGTATTGTTTCACTACTATTTACAGTGGGACGTTTTGTGACAACTCCTCTTATGAGTAAATTTAAACCAAATAAAATTTTGGGAGTTTACATGTCAATTACAGCAATCCTTATGGTAATAGTTGCTTTGGGATTTGGAAAAGTTTCAGTAATTGCTTTTATAATCTCATACCTATTTATTTCAATAGGTTTTCCAACAGTATATTCACTTTCACTTGTTGGGCTTACAGGAAACGATGCAAAGACAGGTGCGTCAATACTCACAATGAGTATAGTTGGTGCAGCTATTATTCCAGTTATCATGTCAGCCGTTGGAGATAGGTTCAGTTTACAAGCTGCAATGGGACTTACTGTAATTGGATTTATATATTGTGCTTGGTATGGATTTGTAGGATCTAAAAAGGGATTGGAAGGTGACTTATAATATGAAAAATAAAATTGATATAATAGATTCCCACTTTCACATTTGGGATTTAGATAGACAAAACTTGCCGTGGCTTAATGACAACCCATCAATTGCAAAGTCATATTCTATTAATGAATATGAAAATATGTATAAAAATTTTGATGGAATAAATTTTCTCGGTGGAGTATATGTAGAGGTTGATTCTGACAATCCAATTTTGGAAGATGAGATAGTAAATGAAGTTTTAAAAAGTAATGACAAAATTTTGGCAAGAGTTCCACGCGCTACAGTTTCTCCTACTATGAGAATTCCAGTATTTGCAAATGGAATTAGAGAGCCACTTCACGTTCCATCTTCTCCAAAAAAGAGATGCTTGGAAGATGATTTTGTTGAGGGAATAAAGGAACTTTCTAAGAAAAATTTGAGTTTTGACTCATGCAATAGAGTTGAAGAACTAGGTGATTTAGTTAAACTAATGGAAAAAGTGCCAAATGCAAAAGTAGTATTAAATCACTTGGGCAATGTCGAAAAACTAGATGATAGATACAAGGAAAATATGAGAGCACTTGCCAAATTTCCAAATTTATATGTAAAAGTTTCAGGATATCCTACAGAAGATGAAGAATTTGTAAAAGAGCTTCTTGATTTTATAAAAGAAACTTTTGATTCTAAAAGACTAATGTATGCATCTAACTGGCCAGTAGTAGAGATGTATTCTAGCTTTGATGAGCACCTTAGTATTTTGCTTAAAGCTTTTGGCGAAGACGAAGACTTTTTCAAGAACAATGCTAAAGAATGTTACAATATTTACTAAATTGAATTGGAGGAAAAATGTCATACAAAATAATTTCACCTACAGTTACCGTAATTGACGATGACGGTAAAATTGACTTAGAGGGAAATAAAAAAGTAATTGAATATCTTTTGGATAATAATATAAGTGGATTTGCACCTTTTGGATCAACTGGTGAATTTACAGAGTTTTCAAACGATGAAAAGATTGAACTTATAAAACTTTATGTAGAGTTATGTAAGGGAAAAGTTCCTGTTATCGCAGGAACAGGAAATGTAAATTTTAATAAAACTCTCGATTTATCTAGACGAGCATTTGAAATAGGTGTCGACGGAGTTTTGGTACTTGCGCCATATTACTATGGAATTGGACAGGATGAAGCATATAGCTGGTATTCAAAGCTTGCAGAAAACCTAGACAGAGATATTTACATTTACAATTTTCCTGCCAGAACGGGTTTAAATATTTTGCCAGAAACAATAGAAAAATTAGTAAAAAATTATCCAAATATTGCAGGAATTAAGGATACCGTGGATAATGCAGAAAATACAAAAGAGATAATCTACAGAATAAAGAAAATCAAGCCGGAATTTAAAGTTTATTCTGGATTTGACAATCAGTTTGTATCCAATATCCTTTCGGGAGGAGACGGCAATATTTCAGCATTTTCAAATATTGTGCCTGAAATTTGGACAAGTTGGATTAAAGCAGCTGAAGAGAAAAACTTTGATAAAGTAAAAGAGATTCAACAGAAAATAGACGCACTTATGCCCCTATATGGCATTAGATCAAACTTTGCAAAACTTTTTAAAATTCTAATGACCAAAAGAGGCCTTGATATAAGTACAAAATCAATCTTTCCTTTTAATGAGATAACAGAAGAAGAAGTAGAATATGGTTACAAAATTCTTAAATCAGAACTAAGTGGAGAGTAGATATGAAAAAAGCACTCAAAATTAATAAAAAGGACAATGTTGTAGTTGTTGTTGAAGAGATAAATAAGGGCGATGAAATATCGTATGATAATTTAGATGGAAATATAAAAACGGTAACTGCAATAGAAAATCTTCCCATATATCACAAAATTGCAATAAATCCAATTAAATCTGGAGACTATGTAATTAAATATGGAGAGCACATTGGAGTTGCATCGAGAGATATCGAAGTTGGGAGTCATGTGCATCTTAAGAATGTTCTAAACAATAGAGAAAATTTAAAACTCAAGGAATAACGGTGATGAGATGAAAGATAAATTTTTAGGTTATCTAAGAGAAGACGGAAGAGTTGGTATAAGAAATCATGTTTTAATACTTCCTGCAAGTATTTGCGCATCTGATACTGCAAAGCTTATTGCGAGAAAAGTAGATAAAACTGTGACTTTTGGACATCAGTTAGGATGCTCACAAGTTGGAGAAGATTCCGACATGACACTTCGAACAGTAGTTGGATATGGAGCACATCCAAATGTATATGGCGTAATTATAGTGGGACTTGGATGTGAAAATCACCAAGCCAGCTTAATCAAAGACGAAATATTAAAAATAGTCAAAAAACCTATAAAGACTCTTGTAATTCAAGAAGAAGGCGGCACAGTAAATACAATAAATAAAGGAATTGAGCTTGCAAGTGAGATGGTTAAAGAGGCAGAAAAAATAAAAAGAGAAGAGTTTCCAGTATCAAAACTAATTGTCGCAACAGAATGCGGAGGATCGGATACAACATCGGGCCTTGCATCTAATCCAACAATTGGTGAGCTCAGTGACACTTTAGTTTCAAAAAAAGCGAGCGTAGTATTATCTGAAACTACAGAATTTATAGGAGCAGAACACATACTTGCAAGGCGCGCAAAAAATAAAGAAGTACACGATAAAATTTATAAAATCGTAAAGGACTTCGAAGACAGCATAAGGGAAAACACTGGAAAAGACGTTAGAGAGGGAAATCCATCAGTTGGAAATCAAGAAGGTGGACTTACAACCCTAGAAGAAAAGTCTCTTGGTTGCATACACAAAGCAGGATCAACTACAATAAATAATGTCTATGGATATGCAGAGCATATGGATACAGGAGAAGGGCTTGTAATTATGGACACTCCAGGAAACGATCCATCATCAGTTGCAGGAATGGTCGCTGGAGGAGCACAAATAGTTGTATTCTCAACAGGAAGAGGAACTCCAACAGGTCATCCAATTGCACCGGTAATAAAAGTAACGGCAAATAGAAAAACTTGGAAGATGATGGAAGTTAACTTGGACTTTGACGCGAGTGGAGTGATCTATGGCGAAAAGACTATGAAAGAACAAGGACAAGAGCTTTACAACGACTTGATAGAATATGCAAACGGAAAAGAGACAAAAGCTGAAGAATTTGGATTTACAGAAACATCAATAGCAAGGGTTGCAAACTTTGTATAACAAAACTATAAATTAGTGTTTTTAATTTTCACTAATTTAAATTAAAAATATCTGCTTTGTGATATAGAAATCACTTAGCAGATATTTTTTGTGTATAAATTTTATTATATGAATGTGAAGTTTAAGAATTAATAATAGCTATTTTTTAAATAGAAAAATTAAAGTAAAAAAATATCTAGTCAATATAAAAAAACCAGAGCTAGATTCAAGTGCTAGCTCTGGTTTAAATTCATGTTTTAATTATCACTTTATAGGAAGAGCCTTTTTATATTGAAAGCTCTTTAAAGCCCTTTCCGAGAATTTCGGAAGTGTCACTTACTGCCATAAAGGCATTTGGATCAATTCTCTTTACGATTCTTCTGACTTTTACAAGTTGTCTTGACGAACATATTACATAAGTCATATACAAATCTTTTTTTGCATAAGCAGTTCTACAATTTATAAAAGTTGCACCTCTATTGATTTCTCTATGGATTTCTTTTACTATCTCATCGTACTTTTCAGAGATAATAAAGATTTGTTTTTGAATACCCACTCCAAGCTGGATTCTGTCGATTACGTTGTAGTTTATATACATAAGTATTAATGTGTATAGAGCTTGGTCTGCTGTATAAATAAATGCTAGTGCACAAATGATTATAAAATTTATTCCCATTAGAACGCTGCCGATACTTACGTTAAAATATTTTTTTATTATTGCAGCTATAATATCAAGTCCACCTGTGGATGTTCCGTGCATAAAGGCAATACCTGCTCCAATTCCGTTTAGAAGACCACCAAAAAGAGCTGCCAAAAGTGGATCTTTAGTTATATAAAATCCGGGCAAGTACTTTTCGATAATTGAAACGAAGAAAGATAAAAATACAACGGAAATTCCAGAGAAAAAAGCAAAGTCTCTATCTAAGAAAAAAATACTCAAGATAAATGTAGGCGCATTTAATACTAGGATTAATAGAGGTAAATTTATGCCGCTCATTCTGTTTAGAAGTATGGATAGACCTGAGAGTCCTCCTGAAATTAAACCGTTGGGCTTAATAAATACTACAATTGAAAAAGATGTAAAAATCATACAGATAAAAACTGACATGAGTTTTACAAAAAATGTTTTGGAAAATATCCAGTTTTTAAGATTGTTATTCATTGCATCAAACTCCTAAGTTAATAATACTATATAAGTAATGAGAAATGAAGTACTTATAATATAATATTAGTTGTAGAAAAATTATAATTTTATAAAATAAAATCTACCTTTTTGGTTCATTTTTACAACTTAAGAGATCAATTTACAAATTTTTTAAATAATAAAATTAATGTTACGAATTGAATAGTCATATAACTTTTTGAAACATTTGTAAAAGTTATCAAAGTAAATTAAAACAAATCGTTAAACTTAATAGACTTCCTTGAAATTAAAAAAATCCAATGTTATAATTAACTCAGATGAAAAAGTTACCAATGTTTTATACATAGTAAAAGGAGAGTGTTTAATATGACAGATACTTTAAATCCGTTAGTAGCAGCTCAACAAAAAGTTAAGGCTGCATGTGACAAATTAGGTGCTGATCCAGCAGTTTATGAAATTTTAAAAGAACCTGAAAGAGTTATTGAAATTTCTATTCCAGTTAAAATGGATGATGGCTCAGTAAAAGTTTTCAAAGGTTGGAGATCAGCTCACTCAACAGCTGTAGGTCCTGCAAAGGGAGGATGTAGATTCCATCCAAACGTAAATATGGACGAAGTTAAAGCTCTTTCACTTTGGATGACATTCAAAGGTGGAGCACTTGGCCTTCCATACGGTGGAGGAAAAGGTGGAATTTGTGTAGACCCATCTGAACTTTCTGATAGAGAATTAGAACAATTATCTAGAGGATATGTAAGAGGACTTCACAGATACCTTGGAGAAAGAATCGACATTCCAGCACCAGACGTTAACACTAATGGACAAATTATGTCTTGGTTCATGGATGAATACATCAAACTTAACGGCGAAAGAATGGACCTTGGTACATTCACTGGTAAACCAGTTGACTTCGGTGGATCTGAAGGAAGAAACGAAGCTACTGGATTTGGTGTTGCAGTAGTAACAAGAGAAGCTGCAAAACGTTACGGAATTGACTTCAAAACTGCTAAAATAGCTGTTCAAGGTTTTGGTAATGTTGGATCTTTCACAGTTAAAAACATTGAAAGACAAGGCGCAAAAGTTTGTGCACTAGCTGAATGGGATAAAAAAGAAGGAAACTATGCCCTTTATAACGAAGATGGACTAAGCTTTAAAGAACTTTCTGAATACAAAGCAGAACACAAAACATTAATCGGATTCCCTGGAGCTAAACAAATTTCTGACAAAGAATTCTGGGAAGGCGAATATGACATTCTAATTCCAGCAGCTCTTGAAAATGTAATTACAGGCGACGTTGCTAAAAAACTTAATGTTAAATTAGTTTGTGAAGCAGCAAATGGTCCTACAACTCCAGAAGGAGACAAAGCATTAGCTGAAAAGAACATTCCACTAACTCCAGACATCTTAACTAACTCAGGTGGAGTACTTGTTTCTTATTACGAATGGGTACAAAACCAATACGGATACTACTGGACAGAAGCAGAAGTTGAAGAAAAACAAGAAGCTGACATGATGAAAGCTATCGAAGGCGTATTCGGCGTTTGCGATGAATATGATGTAGTTCCTAGAGAAGGAGTTTACATGTACGCTATTCAAGGAATTGAAAAAGCTATGAAACTTAGAGGATGGTTCTAATTAATTAGAATTACAAATTAATTTTAAAAGACCAGTTTTTGCTGGTCTTTTTTTATATGTTTATATCGAGTTTTA
>JASBZH010000016.1 GCA_029983555.1 Peptoniphilus sp.
TGCTTTTGGCAGATGGAAAGAGAATTATGCCAGATCAAAATATAACTAGAGCTGAATTTGCAAAACTTATTTATATTCTAGATGATGATAAATACAGAGATCTTCCTTTTACTGATACAAAGGGTCATATTTTCGAAAGAGAAATAGAAAGAGCATATGCCAATAGGAGAATAGAGGGATATCCAGATAATAGCTTTAGACCTGATGCAGAAATAACTAGAGCTGAGGCGGTTAAAATTTTAAATAGCCTATTTGACCGAGTCCCAGATAAAGATTATATTGATGAGAATGAGATGGATCTAAATAAATTTAGTGATTTAAATAAATCTTATTGGTATTATTATGAACTTATCGAGGCTTCTAATAGTCATAAGTATTTGAGAAAAGAAAATGGTTTGGATGAATTGTGGAAAGATATTTTTAAAAATTTAAATAATTAATTATAGAAAATATAAGTTTAAATTGTGGGCCGAGAATTATTTCTCGGTCTTTTTATAATAAAAAAAGCTGCAAGAAAACTTGCAACTAATGTCTTAATATTTTGAATAGCCGAGTCTTTTTGAAAATTCCATTCCACAGTTTTTTACTGCTTCAATGTATGTCTTTTCGTTATCTTTATTTATTCTGTCTCGCGGAACTACAACTCCAACGGCTCCCAGCAGTTCGTTTTTAAAGTTAAATACTGGCGCTCCAATTCCAATGGCGTTTGATATATATTCTGAATCTGAAATTGAATATCTTTGTTCGCGGATTTCTCTTAGGTCGCTTTTAAGTTTATTTTTGTCTACGACGCCATCTAGATAATTATCCAGTTTTTTGCTCAAATAATAATCTATATATTCATCGCTTTGGAAGGCAAGTATTGTTTTTCTAATTGCACCTTTGTGAAGGGCAATTTCTAGTCCAAAATTTTCCACAATCTTTAGTGAGTGACTTCCTTCTGCTTTAGAAATTACAAGTCCGTTGTCTCCAGATTTTATGATTAAGAATGAGTCTTCACTAGTTTTTTCGGAAAGCTCTCTTAACATCTCTTTTGAGACTGATTGTGGGTCAATATATGACGAAGCCTTTATTCCAAGAGGAATTAGACCTGCGCCCAGGGAGTATAGATGGGTTCTATCATTTTTTTCAGCATACCCAATTTCTATAAGTGTAGATAGTATTCTGTGGGCAGTGCTCGGCGGTATGTCCACGATTTCAGATACTTCTGCAATTGTAAGCTCGTGGTCGCTATCTTTTAGTGCCTCCAGAACACTGGCGGCTTTTATTAAACTTTGAATCATTATTTCACCTTCTGATAAGAGTATAGCATAAAGTGAAAAGTATTTCATTTAAAGAAATTATTTGCAATTTTTCAATTTAATTTAAGTTTTTTTATATTGGGTATAGTCTTTAATGGTATATGCAATTATTTATTATGTGTAAAACTATTTTTTAGAATATATATTCTATTTATGCTTTGTAAATTAATTTAATAATATATGTATAAAAGCTAATGTTTATTTTTGATACTTTTAAATTAAATTTCACATTATAGAATGTGATAGGAAAGTGAAATTTTTCCTAGTTATGCTATTTACTTGATTATAGCCAAAAAAGTATTATAATAATTAATGCATAGAGAATTTATAAAGAAGGTGGGGATGTATTTGAAAGATGGTATTGATAGTATATTAACAATAGATAAAAAGACCAAGGAGTTAGTCGAGGATACTGACAAGAGAATTGAAAAAATTCGTGCAGATCTTAGAAAAGAACTAACTGATATGGAGAATGATTCTATTGAAGAGGCAAAAAAATTAGGTCAAGAAAAATCTCAAGAAATAATCGATGATTTTGATTCCAAAGTTAACAACTTGAAAGAACAAAATGAGAATAGGCTAAATGAAATCCAGCAATTTTATAAAGATCATGAGGAAGAATTATTAGACGAAGCTTTTGAATTAGTGGTAAATGATCATGCAAGGTAATTTAATCGCACTAAATGCAAAACTTCCAAAAATTTATTCTGAGTTTTTGGACTATGATGATTTTTATAAATTGTCAAAAAAGAATAATTTAGAGGACAGTCTATCTTATTTAAAAGAAAATAAGTTTGGCGATTTGGACATTCTATCAGACATATATGAGGTTGAGAGCTATTTTAGATCTTATATGTTAGGTGAAGTCGAAAGATTAAAACACTTTTTGTCATCGAAATACAGAGATTTTATTAAAAACTATTTAATGGAGAGCGAAATTAAAAATATCAAATACATTTTGCGAGCCATTAAAATTGGTAAAACCCCCAATATAGAAACTCTTGTCATCAAAGGTAGAAATATTGATTTTAACAATGTTTCTCTGAGTGAGTTTGTCGACAATTTAAAGGGAACTGATTATTATAATATTTTAAAAAATTATGTTTCTGAAGATGAAACCACTTTATTTTATATGGAGATGAATCTCGATAAGTTCTACTATCAAAAATTAGTAAGTTCAGTGAGCAAATTATCGAAAACTGATAAGAAAGAATTTTTAAAAACTATCGGCGTAAAGATTGATATGCTAAATATTATTTGGATTTATAGAGCCAAAAAATATTTTAAGCTTTTGCCTGAGGAGATTTTTAATTTTACTATTTTTGGTGGAACTTTTACTTCTGAGAAACTTCTAAATTTCACATATTTAAAAGAGGAAGACTTTATAGAAGAGATTAGAAATACTAAGTATGCTTTTTTATTTAATAAATCTGACGATACGGATATGAATAAAAAGGCCGAAAGGTATGAGCTTTTAAATGCGAAGAATGTTTTTAGAAGTTCGAGAGGTATTGGAAAGTTAATGGCTTTTTTAATTCTCTTGGAAATAGAGATAAAAGATATTGAAATTTTACTTGAGAGTGCTAGATTTAATCTTCCTTATGAAGATAAGTTAAAGCATTTGATAAATAGCAAAGAGGGAAGTGAATTACTTGGCTATTGAGAGAATGAAACTAGTCAATGTGATGGGTCGTCTTGAGGATATGGACTCTGTCATCCTTGATATTTTAAATATGGGTGTCATGGAATTCGTATCATCTGATGTCACTGTTAAAAACAATGAATTTATCTTTAGCTTGGACAATGAAGAAAATGTTGAGAGAAACTTGGAGCTAAATTATATCGCTCCCTTCAAGGAAAATGAAGAACATACTGAAGAAGTAAAAAAAGCTGAAGAAATTATGAAATTCTTTAACATCAAGAAAATTGACGAGAAGTATTTCAAAAACATCAATTTGGACGAAGACATTGATTCGTTTTATGATAATTTTAAGACTAAAATTGAAGAGTACTATGAGATGAAAAAGAAAGTAAAACTCATAGAAACTTTAAAGGACAATTACAAATTATTTAAGAATGTAGATATTGATCTTAGAGATATATCAGAGCTTAAGTATTTTAATGCTAGGTTTGGTTTTTTGGATAAAGATGCCAGATACAGACTTAAAAAGAACTATGGAAATATTTTAGCCCTCATATATCACACAGGTACTGTTGACGACAGGGAACTATTTTTAGCTATATATCCAAAGGAAGTTGAAAAGGATATAAATAGAGTTCTTCGAAGTTTAAATTTTAACGACGTCGACATCTTAGGTAGAGATGTAATGGGAACTGCTGAGGATATGTTTGAAAATATGAAGGAAGAAGAAGAGAGCCTTCGCAGAAATATCTGGGAGTACGATCAATATAAAGAAAATATTATGAACTCTAGATATGATGAGCTAAATCAAACTTTAGCTCACATGTTGGCTTTTGAAAAAATCGACAAGGCCAAAAAGTATATGCTTAGATCTAAACATTATTTTTACGCATCAGGTTGGGTTGGTGAAAGTAATTTTAAAGATTTAAAGGACGAGCTTTCTAAATATGAAAAACTTGACATTTATGAAAGCAATGTGGACAGCGATAAAAGGAAGAAACCTACTAAGTTTAAAAATTCAAATTTTTTTAAGCCCTTTGAACTTTTAATTAATATGTATGGAACACCAAACTACAATGAATTTGACCCAACTGTAATTTTTGGAATCAGTTATATGATTTTGTTTGGCTCCATGTTTGGCGATCTTGGACAAGGGGCAATTTTTGCGATTGCCGGAATGTTATTATCGAAAAAGAAAAATAAAGACTTTGGTGGTCTTCTCACTAGAATGGGAATTTCTTCAATGTTCTTTGGTCTGATGTACGGTTCAGTATTCGGATTTGAAGATCTGATACCGGCCCTGTGGTTTAGACCTTTTGAAAATATAAACGAAACTTTAGTTATTGCTATATTTTTTGGTGTTATTTTATCATCTATGTCCTATTTGGTTGGGATTTATAATAATATCAAAAACAAGGAATATGACGAGGCTTTCTTTGGAAAAGAAGGAGTACTTGGCGTTTTGATATTCGTCTCTATGATTAATATTGGCGTAAATATTATGGGAGGATCATCTCCTGTAGGAATGAATGTGTCAATTGGAATTTTAGTTATATCACTCGTTTTGATGTTATTTAAAAGAGCAATTCTTAAGGTTTTATTTAAGAAAGAATTTGAACAAAGTGCAGGAGATTATTATATTGAATCTTCTTTTGGGCTTTTGGAAGCACTTCTATCAACAATGAGTGGAATCATTTCATTTATAAGGGTTGGAGCTTTTGCTATAAACCACGTAGGTTTATTTTTAGCTTTTAAAACTCTTGGAGAAATGGTCGGCTCAACTGGTGGAAATATAGCCGTTTTGATTATAGGCAATATTGTAATTATAGGCCTTGAAGGTCTTATTGTATTTATACAATCACTTAGACTTGAATATTATGAAATGTTTAGTAAATTTTATTCAGGTGATGGCAAGTTATTTGAAGCAGATAGTATTTATTAGGAGGAAACAAGATGGAAAAAATTATTATTTTTGCAATGCTAACAGTATTTTCAATGGTAGTTACAGGTATTTATTTTATCTACAAGGGAACAGATAAAAACAGAAAATTTGCCCGTGCTTTTATGAAGTTAAATCTCATGGTGTTTGCGCCAGTATTTGTATTTGGTCTAGTAACTCTAGTTCCACAAATGGCAAGTGCAGCAGGAGCAACTGCTAGTGGAAACGGCCTTGGATTTTTAGCAGCAGGTCTTTCAACTGGTCTTGCATCACTTGGTGCCGGAGTTGCCGTATCTAATGTAGGTTCTGCAGCTATTGGAGCTGTTTCAGAAGATCCTAGTATTTTAGGTAAATCAATGATTTATCTAGGACTTGCTGAAGGTATTGCCATCTACGGTCTTATCATTTCAATCATGATCCTAGGTAGAATATAATGAAGTCAATTCTTTTGACAAAAGATAGTGACATTATAAATGGTCTAAGACTTGCAGGAGTCGAGGGGGTTTTGTGCAACAACAAAAAGGAACTTGTAAAAAACTTCGACAAATATAAAAAAGATCCAGATATTGGGATTATCATCTTAACAAGAGATGCTTTTGAAGTGATTAAAGACGAAGTTATAGAAGTTAAATTAAGTCAAAAGACTCCCCTTGTTGTCACTATTCCTGAACTTGGTGGAAAAATGGAAGATGATTTTATTTTGAAATATGTAAAAGAATCTGTTGGAATAAAGGCAGTCTAGGTGATGAAATGATTTTACTAGAAAACAAAATATCTATCTTCAACAAAATTGTCTTTTTAAAAAAGAAAGAAGAGTGCGATGCGCTAATAAAAGAAGAAGAGGAAAAGGCGCAAAGAGCAATCGAAGAAAAAGTTGAGGCTTTAAAAGAAGATAGACAAAATTATATAAAAAGAAGAATATCTCTTGCTGAAAAGAGCGGTTACGAAAAAATTGCAAAGGCAAATGAGGAAAAGAGAGTATTGGCCCTAAGAGAAGATGAAGAACTTTTGAACAAGTTGCTTTCATCTCTTGAGAAAAAACTTCGCGAGTTTACAAAAACTGACAAGTATATTGAACTTGAGAAAGATAGTTTTGAAAGGGCATTAGATGAGATTGAAGAGAAATCTATTAATCTATATATAAGAGATAACGAAAATCCAAAATTAGTAGAAGCTCTAAAAGAGATAGCAAAAGAAAAGAAAGTTGAACTAATAATGGGAGAGCTTTACGACTTTCACATTGGTGGATTTATAATATCTGATGTAGACAGAAGCTATAACATTGACCTTTCTCTTAAAAACAGAATGGAAGACATGAGGTATGAAATTGGAGCAATTCTCCACAACAAGTTAAGAGAAGCAGGTGATAAGATTGAGTAAGGCAACTATAAAATCAGTTGACGGCCCAGTAGTTATTGGCAAAAATATGTCTGATTTAAAAATTAGAGAGATGGTATTGGTTGGCGAAAAGAAACTTATTGGCGAAGTAATTTCTATTGATAAAGACCTTGGAACTGTTCAGGTTTATGAAGAGACTGAGGGACTTAAAAGAGATGAAGAGATCATTCCAACTGGAGCACCTCTTTCTGTAAAACTTGGTCCAGGAATGCTTACAAATATTTTTGATGGTATAGAAAGGCCGCTTGAAAAGATAAGGGATTCTTATGGATCTTTTATGCCAGAGGGAATTGGACTTATTTCTCTTGATGAAGAAAAACTTTGGGACGTTACATTAAATGTAAAAGTTGGAGATAAATTAGAATCAGGACAAATTTTTGGAGAAGTCCCAGAAACTCCAGTAATAACTCACAAACTACTTGTGCCACCTGATATAAGTGGAGAAGTAATAGAAAGAGTAGAAGACGGAAAGTACAATATCGAAAAAGTTTTATTAAAACTTAAAGATGAAAATGGAAATACACATGAATTAAAGATGTATCACAATTGGCCAGTAAGAGTTCCAAGACCTGTTAAAGAAAGACTTCCAATAGATAGACTTCTTGTTACAGGACAAAGGGTATTCGATGTTTTCTTCCCAATTGCAAAGGGAGGTACGACTGCAATACCTGGAGGATTTGGTACTGGAAAGACAATGACACAACACCAAATCGCAAAATATTGTGATGCGGATATAATAATTTATATCGGTTGTGGCGAACGTGGAAACGAAATGACAGAAGTTTTGGAAGACTTTCCAAAACTAATTGACCCAAACACTGGCAAAGCTTTGATGGACAGGACAATTTTAATTGCAAATACATCAAATATGCCCGTAGCAGCGCGTGAAGCTTCAATTTATACTGGAGTTACAATGGCTGAATACTTTAGAGATATGGGCTATGATGTAGCACTAATGGGCGACTCAACATCAAGATGGGCTGAGGCGCTAAGAGAAATTTCTGGACGTTTGGAAGAGATGCCTGCTGAGGAAGGTTATCCAGCATATTTGCCATCAAGAATTGCGGGCTTTTATGAAAGGGCAGGTTATGTAGAATCTCTATCTGGAGAAGAAGGATCTGTAACATTAATCGGTGCAGTATCTCCGGCAGGTGGCGACTTCTCCGAACCAGTTACAGAAAATACAAAGAGATTTGTAAATGTATTTTTGGCTCTAGATAAGGAACTTGCTTATTCAAGACACTATCCTGCAATCAACTGGATGAATTCATATTCTGGATACATTCCACTTCTTAAAAATTATTATGACATGAGACTTGATGGAGATCTTCCAGCTCTTAGAAGAAAGTATCTCGACCTTTTGCATCAAGAGGCAAAGCTAAATGAAATTGTAATGCTAGTTGGTGAAGATGTTCTTCCTGATCACGAAAGATTAATTCTTGAAATATGTAGAGTAATCAAGGTAGGATTTTTGCAACAAAACGCATTTAATGAAATTGACACCTTCGTTCCACTAGAAAAACAATTTGAAATGTTAAAGACAATAGACAATTTGTACGAAAAGGGAAAAGAAGCATTAAAGAAAAAAATTCCTATTTCTATTATAAAAAACGACGATCTATATAGTGAAGTCGTAAATATGAAATACAATATTGAAAATGATGACATGAAGAAATTCGTAAGTCTTAACAATGACATTAATGACTTCTACATCCATTTAATTTCAAGTTATGAGGATTGAGGTGTTTTAAATGAAAAAGGAATATTTAACACTAGATAAAATCGAAGGCTCACTTATTGAACTTTCAAATCTTCATAAAGTGAGTTATGGAGAAGTAGTAAAGATAAAATCTAAGGACGACAAAAAAGAAGAATTCGGACAAGTTATTAAAATCGACGAGGACAAAGCTGTAGTCCAAGTTTTTGGAAATAACTTGGGAGTTTCAACAGAAAATAGAAAAGTTGAATTCTCAGCACATCCATTTGAAATACCTCTTTCAAAGGATATCTTGGGAAGAGTTTTTAATGGAACAGGAACTCCGATAGATAAGGGAGGCCCAATTTATTCAAAAGACGTCTACAATGTAAACGGAAGACCAATCAATCCGGCATCTAGAGAATATCCACGTAACTTCATTCAAACAGGAATATCTTCAATAGATGCACTTATGACTCTAATAAGGGGACAAAAACTTCCAATATTTTCAGGTTCAGGACTTCCTCACAACGAGATTGCAGCACAAATTGTAAGACAGGCAAAAATATCTGATACAGAAGGTGACAATTTTGCCATAGTTTTTGCGGCAATCGGTGTAAAGCATGACGAGGCAGATTTCTTTAGAGAGTCATTTAAAAATTCTGGAGTAATCGATAAGGTAGCGATGTATATAAACTTTGCAGACGATCCAATTATGGAAAGACTTATCGCTCCTAAGTGTGCGCTTACTGCAGCTGAATATTTGGCATACAAAGAAAATAAACACGTGTTAGTAATAATGACAGATATTACAGCTTATGCAGAAGCACTTCGTGAAGTTTCATCTTCAAGAGAAGAAGTTCCTTCAAGAAAGGGCTATCCAGGTCACCTTTATTCAGACCTTGCATCTCTTTATGAAAGAGCTGGTATGATTAAGGGAATCGACGGATCAGTTACGTTAATTCCAATTTTAACAATGCCTAATGACGACATAACTCACCCAATCCCTGACCTTACTGGATATATTACTGAAGGACAAATCGTAGTATCAAGAGATCTTTCTTCAAAAGGAGTTTATCCACCAATAGATGTACTGCCTTCACTTTCAAGACTTATGAAGGACGGCATTGGCGAGGGATATACAAGGGAAGATCATCCGGATCTATCTTCACAATTATTTGCATCATATTCAAAAGTTCAAGAAACAAGAGCTCTTGCACAAATAATTGGAGAAGATGACATTTCTGATGACGACAAACTTCTTTTAAAATTTGGAGAAGAATTTGAAGAAAAGTTTTTGTCACAAGATGAGACAGAAAATAGAAGTATAGAAGAAACGCTAGATCTTGGATGGAAATTATTAAAGATACTTCCTTCAAGAATGATAGACAGAATAGATCCAAAATTAAAACAAAAATATCTAGGTGAAAACAATGGCTAAAAAAGTTATCCCTACAAAAGCAAATTTAATAGCTTCTAAAAATGCACTTGAACTTGCAGAAAAGGGATATGATCTATTGGACAAAAAGCGAACTGTTTTAATTAAAGAGATGATGGATCTAAATAAAAACGCTAAAGCTCTACAAGATGAAATTGAAGAGAAGTTTCAAACTTCCTACGGCAGTTTAATTGAGGCTACAATTTCTATGGGAGCAATTTCTGTAAAGGAAATTTCTGAATCTAAAGTAAAAGAACCTGAATACAAAATACTTTCTCGTTCAGTAATGGGTCTTGAGCTTCCGGAGATAAAATATCCAAAAAGAGAAATGGTGGCAGACTATTCTTTTCACAACTCCAATACCGATTTTGACGAGGCAAATATAAATATGGAGGAGATACTTCCTCTAATCTATAAACTTGCAGAAGTTGAAACTTCAGTATTTAGACTGGCAAATGAAATTAAAAAGACTTCAAAAAGAGCAAATGCCTTGGATAAAATTCAAATACCAAAGCACAAAGCTATAATAAAAGAAATAGATGATATCCTCGCAGAAAAAGAAAGAGAAGACTTCTTTAGACTTAAGAAAGTTAAGAACAAGAAGAACAGAAAAAAAGAAGTTGAAGAGGTTGAAAATTAAATATAATTAAATGTTTTATTTATCCGAAGAGATTGAGGTTAAGTATAAAGCTTTTTTTAAAACCAGAGTTAGTAATTGTACTATCTCTGGTTTTTTTATAACTTTTTATAGATTTATGAATTTAAAAATATACGGAAATTAAAGTCGTAATTATTTATATATGTAAACTTTTAATGTATTAGAAATTGTACTTCAAATACTTAAATCCAGCAGTTTTCATTATTATTTTGAGAATTATTTTGACGTAAAAATTATTTTTTTAAAAATTTTATAAATTTTGTTGTAATTTTTATTATAGATATGATACTATACATTTAATTTAATTTAATTCCAAAAGCACTTTACAGTGCTATCAATTAGAAGCTTTTTAAAATTAAACATTTATACAATATTAATTTTAATCTATTATCTATGAAATTATTTTCATGGAATGAAAAGAAAAGCGCTTAACTATCGATTTTACTCCTTTCAATTTATAAAGTAATCTGATATAATTTATAAAAATAAATGCTTTGGGATATACATAGCATAGTTTTAAAAATTGTATTTAGAAAGTTTTTTAAACTGGTACTACAAATGTTTTCCTAAAGCGTAGTATAGGAGGATTTATTTTGAAAAAGAAAACACTTATTATCATGGCGTTAATACTTACATTTGTATTAACAGCTTGTGGCGGAGGAGCAAGCGGTTCTGAAGATACTTTGACAGTAGCCATGCCATCAGATGCTGTTTCTCTTGATCCAACACAAACAAACGATACTTATTCAAGTAACGTAAGTTTCCAAATTTTTGAAGGACTTGTAACTCACGACAAAGATAACAACATTGTTCCAGTTCTTGCAGAAAGCTATGAACAAGTTGACGATGTTACTTATCGTTTCAAAATCAGAGAAGGCGTTAAGTTCCACAATGGCGAAGAGCTTACACCAGCTGATGTTGTATTCTCTATAAAGAGATGTATTGATGCTCCAAACATCAAGCACTTATTTAACGTAATCGATCCAGAATCTGTAAAGGATATTGGAGACAACACTGTTGAATTCAAATTAGTTGCACCTTACACACCAATTCTTCACAACTTATGTCACCCAGGCGCATTTATTCAAAATGAAAAAGCTGTTAAAGACGGCGGAGACAGCTATCAAATGAACCCAGTAGGAACTGGTCCATACAAATTTGTTTCTTGGGCTAAAGCTGACAACATTCAACTTGAAAGAAACGAAGAGTATTGGGGAGATGCTGCCAAAACAGCTAAAGTTACTTTCAGAATTATCCCTGAAGGAACAAATAGAACTATCGAACTTGAAAGTGGCGGAGTTGATTTAGCTTACGATATTATTCCAAATGATATTAAGAAAATTTCTGAAAATGACGAACTTCAATTATTTGATGATTTTTCACTAGGAACTCAATACATTGGTATAAATATTTCTCACGCTCCTCTTGATGATTTAAGAGTTAGACAAGCTATTAGATGCGGAATTGATCTTGATCAAATAATCCAAGCTGTATGGATGGGAGTTAGTGAAACTGCTACAGGCCCAATGCCAGATGCAATTAACTATGGTATACCTGATCAGTTCCCTCTAGAAAAAAGAGATGTTGAAAAAGCTAAAGCACTTCTTGCTGAAGCGGGATATCCTGATGGAATTGACATTTCAATGGCAACTTCCGACAAGAAAGAAAGAATTGATATTGCAACAGCAATGAAAGAACAACTTGCTGAATGTAATATTAGAATGAACATTGAAGTTCTTGAATGGTCTGCATACTTAAAGAAACTTGAAAGTGGAAACTCTGACTTATTCCAACTTGGTTGGACAGCAGATGCACCTGATGCAGACGGAATGTTATATCCAAACTTCCACTCTTCTCAAGTAGGACCTGGTGGAAACTATACTTTCGTAAAAGATAAAGAACTTGATGCTCTACTTGACAAAGCAAGACTTCTTCCTGAAGGAGAAGAAAGAGCAAAAGCTTATGCAGATATTCAAAGAATTATCATGGACAAATGCTATTGGATACCAAGCTATTTTGAAGAAAAATACGTAGGTGCTAGAGCAAACGTTCAAAACTTCCCAATGAACGTAATGGGATGGTATCCACTTAAGGATGTATCCAAAGGCGAAGCTAAATAATTTTTATTAAAACAGTTGTGAGGCCGAGTCCTTACAACTGTTTGATTTTAAAAAGGTGGTTATATGGCAAAATATGTTTTAAAAAGATTTTTATTTTTAATACCTATCATGCTTGGAGTAAGTTTTATAGTTTTCGGACTACTCTATTTAACTCCAGGAGATCCTGCGAGAAACGCACTTGGACCTAACGCATCTGAACAAGCTGTTCAAGAGCTTAGAGAAGATATGGGTCTTAATGATCCTTTCTTGGTTCAATATGGTAGATATGTTAAGAATATAGTTACAAAAGGAGATTTGGGACAATCTTATATAACTAGAGTCCCAGTAGTTAATGAAATTTTTTCTAGAGCACCAGCTACAGTTAGACTTGCATTTTTCTCAATACTTTTGGCGGTGATTATAGGAATACCGATTGGAATAGTATCGGCAGTCAAACAGTATTCGGCGTTTGACAATATTACAATGATTTTTGCACTTATCGGTTTATCAATGCCAGTATTCTGGCTTGGTTTGTTACTTATAATGTTATTCTCGGTAAAACTTGGATGGCTTCCTTCTTCAGGATTTTCAACTCCATCTCACATGATTCTTCCATGTTTGGCACTTGGACTTCAACAAGTTGCAGTTATTACGAGAATGACTAGATCTTCAATGCTCGAAGTTATTAGACAAGATTATATAAATACAGCAAGAGCAAAGGGACAAAGAGAAAAGGTCGTAATCCTACATCACGCCCTTAAAAATGCTCTTATCCCAGTAATCACAGTTGTAGGTCTATCTTTTGGACAACTTATGGCTGGAGCACTTATGACAGAAGTTATATTTTCAATTCCTGGAATAGGAAGACTTATGGTAGATTCAATCAAAATGAGAGATACTCCAATGGTACTTGGTTGTGTACTATTTGTTGCTATAACTTTCTCAATAGTAAACTTAATAGTTGACCTTGTATATACTTTCGTAGATCCAAGAATTAAGACTAAATTTGTATAAGGAGGGATTTTTATGAAAGATGTTAAAGACGAAAAAGACATAAAAGACGTAGAAGACGTAAAAGACATAGACGATATAGAAATAAAAGCAGAAGAAATCCCTTCATCAGATCCAGTTATCGAACAAAACGCAGAATATGTCCATGCAAAGAGAGGGCGTTTTAGAAATGCAAAAGATATTTGGATAAGAATGAGAAGGAATAAGCTCGCTATGGTTGGACTTGCAATTATTATAATTTTATTTTTAGTGGCAATATTTGCCGATGTAATTGCACCTTATGGATTTGCCGAGCAAGATCTTTCTAATCAATTTGCAAAACCATCTAGTGAGCATATCTTTGGTACTGACGACTTAGGCCGTGATATATTCTCAAGAATTGTCTATGGATCTAGAATTTCACTAAAAGTTGGTTTTATTTCAGTTGGTATTGCTCTTGTTGTTGGTACAACTATAGGAGCTGTCACTGGATATTTTGGTGGAAGAGTAGATAATGTATTGATGAGATTTATTGATATACTTCAGTCCATTCCAGATACACTTCTTGCTATTGCAATTCTTGCAGCACTTGGACCTGGACTTGGGAACTTGATGATTGCAGTTGGTATTGCTGCTATACCTGGTTATGCCCGTATAGTTAGATCTTCGGTTCTTTCAATACGAGATATGGAATTTATAGAAGCCGCAAAGGCAGCGGGATCTTCAAACTCTAGAATAATATTTAAACATATTATTCCAAATTGTCTTGCACCAATAATTGTACAAGCAACACTTGGTGTTGCGTATGCAATCTTAAATGCAGCTGGACTTTCATTTATAGGACTTGGACTAGAACCACCAACTCCTGAATGGGGAGCTATGTTATCTGGCGGAAGAACTTTTATAAGGGACTATCCACACCTTACAGTTTTCCCTGGATTTGCAATTGTAATTACAATATTTGCACTTAATGTACTTGGCGACGGTCTAAGAGATGCTCTTGACCCTAAACTAAAGAGATAGGAGGTAGTAGTATATGGATGATTTATTGACAATAAAAAATTTAACTGTTGAATATATTACAGACTCCGGAAAAGTAGAAGCAGTAAATAATTTAAATATGAAAGTTGGAGTTAGACAAACAGTTGGATTTGTTGGAGAAACTGGCGCAGGCAAAACTACAACAGCCAAAGCCATTATGAAACTTATTCAAACTCCACCAGGATATATTAAAAGCGGAGAGATTTATCTTGGAGGACAAAATCTTTTTGAAGTAAAAGAAAAGGACATGTTCAATATCAGAGGAGACAAAGTTTCTATGATATTCCAAGATCCAATGACATCACTAAATCCAATAATGACTATTGGAGATCAAATAAAAGAAGTAATAGAACTTCACCAAAAGGTATCTAAAGACGAGCTAGATGCTAAGACAAAAGAAATGCTCAGTCTAGTTGGAATTAGACCTGAGAGAATTAACGACTACCCTCACGAATTTTCGGGAGGTATGAAACAGAGAGTTGTAATCGCAATGGCTCTTGCTTGTAACCCAGAGCTTATCATTGCAGATGAACCTACAACTGCCCTTGATGTAACAATACAAGCACAAGTATTGGAACTTATGAAGGATTTAAAAGAAAAATATAACACTTCAATGATTTTAATTACTCACGACCTTGGAGTAGTAGCAGAAACTTGCGACAAAGTTTGCGTAATATATGCAGGAACAATAGTTGAAGATTCAGGTGTAGAGGATATTTATGAAAAGCCACTTCACCCTTACACAGTTGGACTTTTCGATTCAATTCCATCACTAGATGAAGATGTAGAAAGACTTACAGTAATACCTGGAGCAACTCCAGACCCTTCTAATCTTCCAGATGGTTGCAGATTCCACCCAAGATGTAAAAAATGTATGGACATTTGCAGAGAAAAATTTCCAGAAATGAGAGAAGTTAAGCCGGGACACTTTGTAGCTTGTCACCTTTATGACGGCATAGGTGAGGTGAAAAATAATGCATAATGAAACATTAATATCAGTAAAAAATGTAAAAAAATATTTTGATGTAAAAGCTGGAACACTTCATGCAGTAGACGACGTGTCATTTGACATAAAAAAAGGTGAGACACTTGGACTTGTAGGAGAAAGTGGATGTGGAAAATCTACAGTAGGTAGAGCTATTATTAGGCTTCATGAGCCGACTGCTGGAGATGTCATACTAGATGGAAAATCAATTTTAGAATACAAATCTAGAAAAGAACTAAAGACTCTTCGTCAAAAGATGCAGATAGTTTTCCAAGATCCATATTCATCACTTAATCCAAGAATGAGCACTTTCGATTTGATTGCAGAGCCTCTTAGAGTAAACGGAAATATAAAAGGTGAAGAACTTGAAAATCGCGTCTACAAAATGATGGATACAGTAGGTCTAGAAGATAGACTTGCAGATTCTTATCCTCACGAACTTGACGGCGGTAGGAGACAGAGAATAGGTATTGCTCGTGCACTTATATTAAAACCAGAATTTATAGTTATGGACGAACCTGTATCTGCCCTTGACGTATCAATTCAAGCGCAAGTTTTAAACCTTTTAGATAGAGTTCAAGATGAATTTGAGCTAACTTATCTATTTATATCTCACGACCTTTCAGTAGTAAGGCATATAAGCGATAGAATAGCAGTAATGTATTTGGGAAAAATCGTAGAAATTACAGATTATAAATCAATATTTGTAAATCCACTCCACCCATATACACAGGCGCTTTTATCAGCAATACCAATTCCAAAATATGGATATGAGAGGGAGAGAATATTCCTAGAAGGCGATGTACCTTCGCCAATAGATCCAAAACCTGGTTGCAGGTTTGCTGGAAGATGCAGAAAGTGCATGGAAATTTGTAAAGAAAGCATGCCGCCGCTTAAAGAAATTAAGCCTGGTCACTTTGTAGCATGCCATTTATATGACTGATAATTTAATAAAAATAATGACAGCTCTAATATAAAATTTAGAGCTGCTTTTTATTGTGATAAATAATTTTATTAAATAAAAACTTATTGATTTTAAGTGACTTTTATTTTTCTATTTAATTTTTTGAAGTATATCTTATTAATTTAGCATTTTTATTGATTAAAAAAATATTTTAATTCAATTTATTCTTTGAATTTCTTAAAAGATCATTAAGGTTAACTTATTTTAAAATCTCTATTTAATATATTTTATGTGATAATTAAATTTTTTATAACTATATATTTACTATTTAAAAATTATATACTGTGGATAAAACATTTTCAAAAATCAAAATGACGACTTAGAAATTCTATAAATTTTATTTGTAAATATTCTTAAATTTATTTTTAAAACAGATTAAAGAAGTGTATCTCAAAATAAATTTATTGATTTATCACAGCTAATTATAGGATAATATAAAGACATATTTAGACAATATTACATAGTATGCAAACAAGACTGTTTAAATATACTTTACAATAGTAGAGAAAAGTCGAACTTTAAATAATTTTAAAAATAATTTGTAAAATTTATATAAATTTATCATGCAAATTTAGCTATAGTGTCGATAACTGATACTATGATAAAGTGCCAAACTCTAGTATCATAGACTTTTTCTATAAATATAGTATTCAATAATTACTATAACAAATTTTATTATCAATAAATCTTGATATTCAAGGGATTTTTATAACAATATCCTCCTTTAATTTTATAAATTATTCTGATATAATTTATTTAACAACAATTTTACAAGGAATGACATTATATATTAATTAGAACCATATACAATTTGGCATAATATTTACAAATGTTTTCCTTGAAAGTGATAGGAGGAATTATCATGAAAAAGAGAACGTTATTATTAGCTTTGTTGCTGTGCTTATTTGCATTTACAGCATGTGGCAAAGGCGAAGAAAAATCTGCAAATTCAAATGCAGCCTCAGCAGAAGCTGGTGGAGAAATTGATAAAGATCAATATTATATGGGTCTAATAGGTGCAGAACCTACTACACTTGATGCTCAAGCTGGACAAGATTCATATGGCAGAACTATTATCGAAAATGTATACGAACCACTTGTACAAATTCACGAAACTGGCGAAAACAAACTTGAAGTTGAACCAGCTGGTGCTGAAAGCTACGATGTTTCTGAAGACGGAACTGTTTATACTTTCCACCTAAGAGATTTCAACTGGGAAGATGGACAACCTGTAACTGCAGGCGACTATGAATATGGTATTAAGAGAGCAGCTGATCCTAATACTGCAGCAGAAGCAGCATTTTTATTAGAGCCAATTAAAAACTTTATTCAAGTTAACTCAGGCGAGATGTCAGTAGATGAACTTGGAGTAAAAGCTATAGATGATAAAACTCTAGAAATCACTCTAGAAAATCCAGCAGAATATTTTATTAAAATAGTTCCTTACAGAGTAATGTATCCACAACGTAAAGACATGGTTGAAAAATATGGAGACCAATTTGGTTCAAGCGTTGACGGAATCATAAGCTGTGGACCTTTCAAAGTTACTGATTGGACTCACAACGCTGAACTTAATTTAGTTAAAAATGATTCTTACTGGAATGCAGACAATATTAAAATTGAAAAAGCAAATTATAGAATTTCAAACGACATCAACACTACAGGTAATGCGTTTGAAGTTGGAGAAGTCGATGCAATGTCAACATCAATTAAAGAATGGACAGATAGACTTGATAACAAAGAGGGAACTCACTGGGTACCTTTTGTAAGACCAACTCTTGATTTTATGACAATAAATACTGAAGATAAATTAATGTCAAACCAAAAAATTCGTCAAGCAATTCAAGTTGCTCTTGATAGAGATGGACTTAACAAACAAGTTTATGCAGGAGTAAACACTGACTGTACTGGTTGGGTACCTCCAACAGTTAACTTGGGAGAAAAACCATATGCTGATCAAATTGGTTTTGAACCACTAACTGATCTTATTAAATCTGTAAAAGATCCAAAGGCTTTATTTGTTGAAGGACTTAAAGAACTTGGCATGGATCCAGATCCATCAAAAGTTACTTTAGAATACAAAGTTTCTAACACAAGTGACCTTAAAGCTGCTAACGAATATATCCAAGCTAATTTAAAAGAAGCTCTTGGCGTAAATGTAAATATTGTTACATTAGAATGGCCAATTCTTTCAAGTGATATGGATAAAGGAAACTTCCAAATCGCATACTCTGCATGGTCAACTGATTATGACGACCCATACGCTATGCTAAGTCTTTTCATGAAAGGCGCAGGAGTTCTTACTACAAACTGGACTGATCCTGAATTTGACAAATTAGTTAAAGAAGCCTCTCAAACTAGTGATTTAGAAGAATCTGCTAAAAAATATGGCGAAGCTGAAAAAATCTTAATAGATGCTTCTCCAGTTATTCCAATTGCAAATGTAACTCACCACAAATTCAGATATGACTATCTAAAAGGACTTCCAGTATCAGAACTTGATACAACAGGTTTAAGATATGTTTATACTGAAGGTAGAAACTAAATAAGAATTATAAGGGGGCCGCGAGCCCCCATATTACAATAAGGAGAGAAAAGAAGTGCTTAAATATATCGCTAAAAGAATAGTCTATATGGTGATAACTCTTTTTATAATCACCACCATGACTTTTTTCATGATGCACAGCATTCAGGGCGATCCTCTTGCCGCAATGGGAAGGACACTACCTGAGCAAACTAGAGAAAATTATAAGAAGAAATATGGACTAGACAAATCTACATCTGAACAATATAAAATATTTTTAAAAAATGCAGTAGTTAATAAAGACCTAGGCTCTTCATATAAATATCCAGGTAGAGAAGTAACACAAACTATTAAAGAAACTGCACCAGTATCTGGAAGAATTGGTGGACAAGCCATGGTAATAGGTCTTATAGTAGGAATTACTTTTGGAGTTATTGCTGCATTAAATAGAGGAAAACTGCCGGATAGTATTATTAGGGTTATTGCTATTTTAGGTATAACAATACCTGTTTTTATCATGGGTGCACTTTTGCAGTACCTCTTTGCAACAAAACTTAGATGGGTTCCGACTTCTGGATGGGGCGGAGGAAGTTTTAAATACACAATCCTTCCATCTATTGCAATGTGCTTTGGCTCAATAGCTACATACGCGAGATATATGAGAAGTAATGTACTAGAAGTTTTGAGCGAAGATTATATCTTAACTGCTCAAGCAAAGGGAGTTTCAAGATTTAATATTATAAGAAAACACGTTATTAGAAATGCAATTTTACCAGTTATTACAATTATTGGACCACAAATTGTTGGCATTTTCGTCGGCTCATTTGTTATTGAGAAGATGTTTAGTATTCCAGGACTTGGTTTTTATTTTGTAAGTTCTATTCAAAATAGAGACTATCCAATGATAATTGGAAACACAATTTTCTACGCATTTTTATTCTTAGTTATTCAACTTGTTGTAGATATTGTATATGGAATAGTTGACCCTAGAATTAAATTTACGGAGTAATGATATGGAAAAGACAAATTATGAATTAAACAGAAATGACTTCGAGAGAATATCAAATGACCAAAAAGATTCTGAGTTTATCGGACGTCCAATCGTTACTTATTGGTCCGATGCTTGGAGAAGATTTAAGAAAAATAAACTCGCTTTATTTTCTCTTGGACTTCTTGGAGTGATAATCATTCTTGTAATCTTTGGACCATATATAAATAATTACAGTTTTGATGCCGTAGTTGGACCGTCAAATGCAAAGCCAAGTTCAGAATTTTGGTTTGGAACTGATGATATAGGTCGTGACATCTTTACTAGACTTTGGAAAGGTGGACGTGTATCTATTGTAATAGGTATTGTTGGAGCTTTAATAGGAACAGTAGTCGGAGGAATTTACGGAGCAATTTCTGGTTACTTTGGTGGAAGAGTGGACACAATAATGATGAGAATTGTAGAAATACTTTACTCAATTCCTTATCTTCTTCTAGTAATCATAATAAGACTTGCTTTTAATGATACTGGTTACGGTTCACTTATCTTAGCGATGACAATTACAGGATGGTGCGGACTTGCAAGACTTGTGAGGGGACAAATTTTATCTCTTAAAGAGCAAGACTTTGTACTTGCAGCAAGAGCCCTTGGAGTTTCAGATAGGGATATTATCTTAAATCATTTATTGCCAAATACTTTAAATGTTATTTTAGTTTCAATATCTTTTGATGTACCAGGATATATTTTTAGTGAGGCATTTTTAAGTTACTTGGGACTTGGAGTTCAGCCTCCAAACACTTCTTGGGGTGCTATGGCATCTGCTGCACAAACTAAATTTTTATTCTATCCATACCAATTATTCTTCCCAGGATTTATGATTGCACTTACAATGCTTTGCTTTACTTTAATTGGTGACGGATTAAGAGATGCACTTGACCCAAGTCTTAGAGATTAATGGAGGTAATTATGAGTAATATAAACATTGACAAAAAAGTTTTAGACGTAGAAAATCTCCATGTATCTTTTCACACCTATCTTGGAGAAGTTAAGGCAGTAAGGGGAGTGTCTTTTAATTTAAAAGAGGGAGAAACTCTTGCACTTGTTGGTGAAAGTGGATGTGGAAAAACTGTATGTTCAAAGTCAATTCTTAGAATATTGCCAAAAAACTCTGCCGAGATTAAAAAAGGATCTAAGATAATTTTTAACGGCGAAGATGTTCTTGCGATGAATAAGAAGAGATTAAAGGCCTACAGAGGCGAAGATGTTTCCATGATATTTCAAGATCCAATGACTTCTCTTAACCCAACTACAAAAATTGGAAAACAAATTACAGAATCTCTTTTGATGCACACAAAGATGAACAAAAAAGAAGCAAAAGAAGAGGCCATTAGACTTTTAGAACTTGTAAATATTCCAAATCCAAAGGAGAGAATAAATCAATATCCATTTGAACTCTCAGGCGGACTTAGACAGCGTGTAATGATTGCAATTGCACTTGCCTGCAATCCAAAAATTCTTTTGGCAGACGAGCCAACTACAGCTCTTGATGTGACTGTACAGGCACAAATTCTAAATCTTCTCTCAGAACTTAAAGATAAGAAGAACACAGCAATTGTTCTTGTAACTCACGATCTTGGTGTAGTTGCAGACTTTGCCGATAGAATTTTAATTATGTATGCTGGGGAAGTTATGGAAGAGGGAACTGTAAGAGAAATATTTAAAGATCCTAACCATCCATATACTCAAGCTCTTTTAAAATCTGTGCCAAGACTCGATACAGAATTTAAACAAGAACTTTATTCTTTGGGAGGAACACCTCCAGATCTTTTGCTAGAAATAAAAGGATGCCCATTTGTAGACAGATGTAAATATGCTATGAATATTTGCAGAAAGAGAAAACCTGAAAAGACAGTTTTTTCAGACACTCATATATCTTTTTGTTGGAGAAATCATCCTTATGCCAAGGAAGTTTCTAAAGAGATGGGAGAGTGATTATATGGAAAATAAAGAAGTTTTAATTAAAGTAGATAAATTGCAAAAAAAGTTTGACGTTGGAAAGAAAAAGTTAACTGCCGTTGACGATGTGTCCTTCGATATTTATAAGACTGAGACTCTCGGACTTGTAGGAGAAAGTGGTTGCGGAAAAACTACTTGTGGTAGAACTATACTTGGCCTTCACAAAAAGACAGGCGGACACGTATACTACGAGGGAGTCGAAGTTTCCGAAATTAAAAAGAGAAAGGACATAAAAGATTTTAAGAAAAAGGCTCAGATAATTTTTCAAGACCCATATTCATCTCTTGATCCACGTATGACTATTGAAGATATTATAGCTGAAGGAATTAGAGTTCACTTTCCAAAAATGAAGGATGCAGAAATTCACAACAGAGTTTCTGAACTTTTAAAGATGGTAGGACTTAATGCTGAGCATGGCGCAAGATTTCCTCAAGAACTTTCAGGTGGACAGAGACAGAGAATTGGAATTGCAAGGGCACTTGCCGTTGAGCCAGAATTTATCGTCTGTGACGAGCCGATTTCTGCGCTTGACGTGTCAATTCAAGCTCAAGTAGTCAATCTTTTAATTAAATTACAAAGAGAACTGGGACTAACTTATTTATTTATTTCCCACGACCTTTCAATGGTAAAACACATATCTGATAGGATCGGAGTAATGTATCTTGGATCTATTGTGGAACTTGCTGATAAAGAGTCGATATACGGCGAGCCACTTCATCCATATACACAGGCACTTATATCCGTAATACCGATTCCAGATCCTGACGCTGGAATTAAGGACAGAACACCACTTAAAGGAGAAATTCCATCTCCAATTGATTTGCCAGTAGGATGTAAATTCCAATCACGCTGTGTAAAGTGTATGGAAATTTGTAAAGAAAGCGTGCCGCCACTTAAAGAAGTTAAGCCGGGACACTTTGTTGCATGCCATTTATTTGACTAATAATTTTATAAATATGAGGACAGCTCTAGTCGAAAGAGCTGTCTTTATTTTTATAAAACACATTTAGTGAACGAAAAGTAAAAATATTTGTTAATATTAAGCGACTTGTTACCTATTTTGTCATCATTTTAAATGAATTATAACTCTATTTAATAGTTTTGTAAACATTTGCACAAATTCTTTTTACATTTTGGGTATATAATCCATATTAGATAAAAAATTTGGAGGGATATTATGAATAATAAAAATAAAATTATAGGAATTTCACTTGTAGGATTAATGATGGCACTACCTATCACTGGAGTTTTAGCTAATGGAAATGTAGATAGCAAAAAAGACACTGCGGTTGAAACAAAAGGTTACACTAAAGATCAAGTAGCAGATGCAAGATTTGCTCTACAAGAAGCTAGATTAAAATTATCCTCAGATTATAAATCTTTATTAAAAGAAGAAATCTCAAAAGAAAATATAATTAGAGAATCTAAAAACTATGTGGCTGCAGATTCAAAAGTAAGCGCAGATTACGAAAAAGAACTATACAATGCAAAAAAAACTTTTAAAAGATGAAAAGATAGATAAAGAAAAATTAGAAACTGCACTAAATTCACTTCGCGATGCAGAGAAAAAACTTATTTCAAATTATAAGACAGCTCTTTTAAACGAAGTTAAATTTGCAAAGACATTTATGAAATCAGATATTTATAAAAACGCAGAAATTGAAAAGAGCACTAATTACAATACAGCTCTTGGAATTGCAAAGTCAACACTTAAAGACGGAGAAGCAACTGAAGAAGACTACAAAACTGACCTTTTAAACTTATTAGATGAAAGATATTCTATGGACACAACTTTAAACTTTAAAGAAGATTTATCTAAAGAAGTTGAAAAAGAATCAGAAGTATTAAAATCAGAAGCATTTAAAAAAGCTCCAATCGAATTTCAATCAGATTATGTAAATTCAATAAAAGAAGCAAAAGAATTGCTTGAAAATAAAAAAGCAAATAGTAAGGACTTTGACGCAGCTCTATTTAACATTAAAGATGCAAAGAGATTTTTAGGTATTAGCGAAAATGCACTTTTAAAAGAAGAAGTAAAATTAAGTGATGAAGTAAAATCTTCAAAAGAATATGAAAATGCAACAAAAATGGACAAATCAAATTATGAAAAAGCTCTTAAAGATGCAAGAGAAGTTTTAAGATAAACAAAATTATAATTTAATATTAGAAGATGGATGCTTATAGCATCCATTTTTTGTGCAATGTATATTGTAAAATATAATAATAAAACTAGAGTTAAATTTTTATATAAATTATACAAATAGTTACGAAGCTTTA
>JASBZH010000017.1 GCA_029983555.1 Peptoniphilus sp.
GTACTAGATGTTTGAGATCAGGAAAAGTTGAAAGAGCAATATAAATTTAGGGTCTTTACAAAGATCCTTTTTTTATTGCTCTTTTTTATGACATTCTTAAATTTTTAGTTATATTATTTTTAACTTAAATTTCCTAATTTAATATTAAAAATTTTATATTGTCCAAACTTTGAATTTCTTACCTAACTTTTATACTTGATATTATATGCCCATGACAATAAATCCTTCTCAAATATTTACTACAGCTTCATAAACTTATATACATGTTTACTACAAATTAGGATATATTTTTTACAAATAATACCAATTTAAATTATCTATCTGAGTAATGACTTAGTAATTATTTTTTCATATTACTTCTTATCTAACTGTAGATTTCTAGACTTATTTTTAAATGTAACATTATCTTTTTTGATAATATTACATATATTTCTTACTGAAACGATCCGTTAAAATTGGAGCTAATAGTGCAGTAACGATTATAGATGCTGTTAATTGTCCGGTAGCTAACACAGCTACCTGCTCAGTTATAGCTCCTAATGACAAAAGTGCCGCAGGTGTACCAACCGAATTACCGGCTGTAGAACCTATTGCCCAGCCAACTCCAGGATTCTTTGTTTTTAGCAACTTCATTATCAAATAACCACCAAAGCCAGTTAATACACAGCAAATTATTCCCAATAAGATACCAGGTAGTCCTGCTACTAATAGGTTTTTAAAATCCAAATTTGCCCCTAACGGAAATGCAAAAAATGGTATAAGTAATTCCGTACCAGGTTTTAAAAATTTAGCTATTTTTTCATCAAAATTCCCCAATATAAATCCTATAAGAATTGGTACTATAGTAGCTACTAAAGCAATTATAGGAATTTTGGCTATTCCAGTTGAACCTAAAGCAACCATTGTTAAAAATGGACCATCATTTATTGATAAAAGAGATACAGCACCTACATCTGTTGAATCGCCATATTCTGATGCTAATGCTGCAAATAAACCTCCATTTGAATTAGTAAGAGATGCAATAATAGCAACAGGAGTAATAGTTAAAAACCCTGCTTCACCAAAAGTTAAATTAACTAACCAACCTAATGCTGCACCTAAGACAAACTTTATTAATGTTAAAAAGAAACCTTTTTTTAATGAAACTCCAGCTTGTTTTATGCTAATTTGAGCACCATTACAGAATAAAAAGGCACCTAATAAAGCGTTTGCTCCTGTTTTAAAAGTAGCAGTTGTAAATCCACCTATTTCTAAACTTTGTGGTAAGAATGTATTCATAAATGCTCCTATTAAAAGTGGGACAATCATTAATCCGCCCGGTATCTTTTTTACTTTATCTAAAATATTCATTTCTCATCCTTCCTAATAGTTATTGTTTTAACTTAAAAAGGTGAGTACTCACCTTTTTAAGTTAATATTATTAAAATGTTCCTGTAACTTTAAATATGCCAAACTCCTTATGTCCTAAAGTCTCAGATTTTGTCATCTTCCCATTGACAACTTTTACCACTTCATTCATAAGTTCTTTACTCATTTCTTCTAAAGTTGCACCTTCAGATATTATCTTGCCTACATTTAAATCTAGATTATCTTTCATTATTTCATATGTCTCAGGATTACCAGTTATCTTAATTACAGGTGCTATTGGATTTCCAGTTGGTGTTCCTCTACCTGTAGAGAATAAAATAAGTTGAGCTCCAGATGCTACCATACCAGTATTTGAATCTATGTCTTGTCCTGGTGAATCCATGAAATATAGACCCCTTTTATCTTGTTTTACACTTTCTGCATATTCTAATGCGCCTACAAATCTAGCAGATCCAGCCTTATGCATGCATCCTAAAGATTTTTCCTCAATGGTCGTTAGTCCACCTTTTTTATTTCCAGGGGTTGGCTGACCACTCCTTAAATCTTCACCTAAATCTAGTGCTCGTTGTTCTACATTATCTACGAACATTAAAAACTTATCTCTTTCTCTTGGATTCTCAAACCTTTCTGCTAAAAGATGTTCAGCTCCTATAACTTCTGTTGTTTCACTCAATATAGTTGTTCCACCCAATTCACATATTTTATCAGAAACCAAACCTATTGTTGGATTCGCTGCTATGCCACTTGTTGGATCAGATCCGCCGCATTCCAACGCAACAGTTAATTTACTTATGTCAAACTCTTCTCTTTCTTGTGTCGAAATATTTTGAGCAAGCTCTTTTAACATTTTTCCACCCAAATCAATTGTATTAAGAGTACCGTGTTCTTCCTGAATAACTATTGATTCTACAGGTTTTCCTGTGACTCTAATATCATCTGCGAGATCGCGTGCTTGGATACCATCACAGCCTAAACCAACTACCAAAACAGCTCCAACATTAGGATTTTTTCCAAATCCTGCTAAAGTTCTTTCTGTTTGTGTTATATCAGATCCAATTTGACAGCATCCATGCTGATTAGGAAGTGAAATTGCCCCTTCTACCTGAGAAGCTATTTTTTCTGCAGTATTAGATGCACATACTGAAGTAGGTATTACTAAGATGTAATTTCTAATCCCAAAAGTGTCGTTCTCTCTTCTATAACCTAATAATTTCATATTTCCTCCTTATTTATCTCCTCTACCTCTTGTTGATTCAACATTATGTGTATGTATAAAGTCTCCTTCATGAGCATCCTTAGTCATATCTCCTATTATTTGCCCGTACTTATAAACTAGATCTCCTTTTTTTAAATCCTTAATAGCAACCTTATGGAACCTTTCTATATCCTCATTAATTAGTATATCTTTTCCATCAACGTTTATTACATCCCCCTTTTTTAAAGCTTGTAGACATGTAACGACATTATCTTTTTTATCAATTTTTAATACTTTGTTCATTTTTTACCTCCAATATTATCTGAAAACGATTTTCTATAGTATATCATTGATATTTGCAAAATGCAACACACCTAAATAAAAAAATACAAATATGTTTCATTATGAAACATATTTGTATTTCAAAGACCATATTTCTTAATTTTTCTCCAAAGAGTAGCTCTGCTAATTCCCAGAAGATCAGCTACTTTTGTTTGATTGTATCCTTCTTTACGCAAATAATCTGTTATTATTTTAATTTCTAACTCTTCAAGAGTTAAATCATTATAAATATAATTGTTTTCAGTCTCTTTCTTTTTTTCGTAATTTTTAAGAAATTCGTCAAAACCTAATACTAATTCTTCACTTTGCCTAATTGAAATATCTAATACTTCTATAAGCTCATTTATACTGCTATTTTTAATAATATCAAAGTATTTTAAAAAATCATTCTTGATTTTAATCGGGGTCGTGCCTATGCTATTATGATAATAGTTTATATAATGATTAAATATATATACTATATCGTCTAATCTATCGATCGTTTTAGGTAAATCAATAATATATGGAATGATTTCTTCATCATGTAGCCAATAACGTTTATTAATAATTAAATAAACTTTTATATTAATCTTACCTGTAAATTTTTTTATTTCGACTATTTCGTTGATATTTGATACATTTTTAAATACCAAACTGTTAATATTCTTTAAATCTAAAAATTTTAAATTAGAAAAGTCAAAATATCGTAAATCTATCAATAATATGTTTGATGATTTGTTTTCGAATTTATATATATATTCCAAAAAATTGTCTATCGTAAATTCATCACTACTGCACAGTGCAATAATTTTTTCGGTTTTAACTATATTTGTAAGTTCTTCAATAGATTTTTTCATAGCTTGGGAATTATCAACAAATTTATACAAACTATTTGGATTATATAAACTTACACCACTAAGATAATTAGAATCTATATTAACTTTAGTAAATCTAAATAAATAATAATATTGGTCTTCATACAATTCTCTACTTAAATAAATTTGTAAGTCTTTAGAAGAATATATCAAAAGTTCATCAGCTTTCAATTTTTCCCTAAATTCATATTTTAAACCAATTAGTTTTTCATAAGATATTGGCAAACCGCTAAAACTTGTAAATTTAGATTGAACAATTTCATTCTTATTTAATATACAATAATCCTTATTAATACTGTCAAAAAACTTATAGTTTAAACTATTTCTAATATTACTCTTTTTTACCTGGTTTATAAGATCTATTGCGTAATCAATAGCTATTTTTATAGTCTCATAGCTAGATTGAAATAATATAGTTTCAAACATAAATTCTTTTGCCTTGTTCACTGAAACTATATCACCAAGTATCTGCTCAACATTTTCTTTTTTTAATTTAATTAAAATAGGAGTCAAATCACTATAATCATTAATCGTGTAAATTTTCATTTTTAAACCTAATAAATCAGTAATTTCTTTTGCTCCCACTGTTATATTAGAATAAGCGACAATGGCAGTATTATATCCGTTATCTGCAAGTAATATGGCTTTTAAAATATCATTCCCAGAAAGTTTCATATCAACCACTGGTATATTTACATGTTTCTTTATAAGTTTAGCTGTACCTCCTCTTGATACTATAACATCAACCTTTTTTAATTCTGCATCTTTTGCTAACTTTAAACCATCGTATAAACTACCTATTCCATAAGATATATCTATATTCTTGAATTCTGAAATTATTTTCTTCATAGAAGACTCCATAGCTAGATAAGGAGCTACTACATATATTTTCAACTTTATCCTCCTGTAATTTAAATTAACTATACACATGTAATGAATCTAATATTCTATAAGAAGTACATATATTTTGTTTTTAGCATAATGCTACACGGTATTTACAGCTATATTTTGTATGAAATAAACCATATGTTTTATTAATTAATATATTAGTCCTTTGTTTATAATGTTCTAGGATAAACAGTACTACTATTTTACTATAAAATTTTTGAATTGTTAGTTTATCATACCTTAAGCTATACTAAAACCCAGTCTAACTGAGGCTTTTCTAACGCAAAAAAGTGCTTATATAAATAAGCACAAATCTTAAATAAAATTAATCGCGAGACAAAATTACAAATGCCGCTCCTTTTTTTATCTCTATTTCACCTTTTTTATCAGATATCTCATTGCTAACGCCAAGACTTGGATTATCAAAATCAAGTTTTAAATCGCTTACTTCATACTCTAAGCCCTTAGTTGAATATACTGTTTCATCACTAGTACTCACAACAGAAATATATTTTTTATTATTCTTGTAAAAAGTGTAGCTTCCCTCTTCAACGTAATATACTTCGTTATTGTCATCTTCGATTTTTGAAATAATTCCTTTTTTATAAAGCTTTTTTAAAATATTTATATTGGCAAGCTCATGATCTAATCTTGTTCCCAACGCTCCAAGAATCAGTATATCGTCAAATTTCTTTTTTAATAAATATTCTACACAGAGGTCAGTATCAGTTAAGTCTTTTTTTACTGGAAATTTTGTCACTTTAATATTTTTTTCTTTAATGAAATTAAGCGATGCATCATCTATTGAATCTAAATCACCAATCAAAAGATTAGCAGATAGATCATATTTTTTTAAAGTCTTTGCACCTCCATCAGCAACTACTATAAATCTATCAGAATATTTTTCTATCAAAGACTTAGAAACTGATCTTCCGCCGGAAATTAAAAGTGCTTTTTTCATTTTAAACTCTTAAACTTTCTTATATTTTCTCTTGTATCTTTTCCATCAAATATCGCAGAACCTGCAACTAGAATATCTGCACCAGAATTTAAAATTTTTTTAGCATTATTAATTTTTACCCCTCCATCAACTTCGATCAAGGTATTTAGGTTTCTCTTTTCAATTAATTCGCGTATTTCATTAATTTTTCTATATGAACTTTCTATAAAGGACTGACCACCAAAACCTGGATTTACACTCATAACTAAAACTAAATCTAAATCGTCAACTACATAATCTAGTATATCAACTGATTGATGTGGATTTAAAGAAAGTCCAGCTTTTAAACCTTTTGACTTAATCAAATTAATAGTTCTATTTAGGTGTATTGTCGCGTCACTGTGAATTGTAATAATATCTGAGCCTGCTTTGGCAAATTCGTCAATATAGTTTTCTGGGTTATTAATCATTAGATGCGTGTCAAAAGTAATATTTGTAAGAGATCTTAATGATTTTACAATACCAGGACCAAAGGAAATATTTGGGACATAATTGCCGTCCATAATATCTAAATGTATAAAGTCAACATTCTCTTCATCCATTATCTTAAATTCTTTTTCTAAGTTACTAAAATCTGCCGAAAGTATTGATGGTGAAATCATTAATATTCTCCTTTTTTCTTTAAATCCTCAAAAATTTGAGTATAATTTTCGTAACGAGTTTTTGGAATATTTCCCTCTAAAACTGCCTTTTTTACTCCACATTTTGGTTCATTTATATGATTGCAATTATTAAACTTGCAAAATTTTTGATATTCTTTAAATTCTCTAAAATAATTTTTTAAATCTTCATAATCGATATCTAAATTTATAGAAGAAAAACCAGGCGTATCAAAAATATAAATATCATTTGAATAAAGCAGCTCAACATGTCTTGTTGTATGTTTTCCTCTTCTAGTTTTATCAGACACTCTTCCAATTTCAACATTTTTATCTAAAATTTGCGATGTAATAGAGGATTTTCCCGCTGCACTTACACCACATAGAGCGACAGTTTTGCCCTTTAAAAACTGTTTTAGATCTATAAGCGTATCTTTTATCGTTGCTGATATCATAAAGGTCTTAAAACCGGATTTTGTATATATATCAAATAGTTTTTTAGATTCTTCTTCATCTAAATCGACTTTATTTATTACTACTGCGATTTCAATACCCTCATACTCAGCTTGAATTATCGTTTTATCAATTAGCATTAAATTGTATTCTGGATCCCTTACAGGAATTACAATAAGTGCAGTATCAACATTAGAAACTTTTGGCCTTGTCAGCATATTTTTTCTGGGATATACTTTTTCAATATATCCCAGACTATTTTCTTCATATTTAAATTCTACAATATCTCCAACTATAGGATCTATTTTTTGGTGCCTAAAATTACCTCTCGCTCGCGTTTCATAAATTTTATCTTCGCAATTAATGTAATAATATCCACCAGTTAATTTAACAATTTTTCCCTTCATTATTTCACTACTTCTGTCTTAACTAGACTATCGTCCATATAGATTTCGTACTCACCAGGTCCGATAAGTTCTACATTTGAAGTTTCTCCAGGATCAACATTGTAATCCCAAACTTTACTTCCATCTTTATTTCCATTATAGTCTCTTGTTCTTTTGGCTACAACGTGGTGAGATTCACCATCATCAGGAACTTTTACTTTTACATAATTTACTTGGTTATAATCTGTCTGTTCATTGTTTTCGTCTTCTTTATCCTCTGCAGCTGGTCCTTCAGATACATATATTATTACAGTATCTCCCTTTTTGACAGTTTCTCCAGCCTTTGGTTCCATATCGTAAACTTGACCTTCGTCTACTTTATTTGTATTTCCGGTCTTAATTACAACATCCAAATCGAAATCTTTAAGTTGTGAAATTACATCTTTTTGATCTATTCCTGTGTAATTACTTAGTTTAATTGGAGTATCATCAATTCCTTTTGACACAACAACTTTAATAGCAGAACCTCTATTAACTGAATAGCCGCTTTCAGGATTAGATGAAATAATCTTTCCTGCTTCAACTTCTTCATTAAATTCTTCTTCAACAGATCCAAGTTTTAGAGCATTGTCTTCTAATGCCTTTTTAGCTTCTTCCAAAGTTAATCCTCTAAGTGGAGGAACTGGAGAAGTATCAGGAAGCTCATTTATTTCTAAGGTTATAGTAGTTCCCTTTTCTACTTCTTTACCCTTCTCAATATCTTGACCAAGAACTATTCCATCGGGACTCTTTTCATCCTCAACTGTTTTTACAGACATAATTAAACCTTGAGCTGATAGAAGTTCTTCTGCTTCTTCTTTAGTTCTACCAACATAATTTTCAACAGCTACTTTCTCAACTTCGTTGGACTTGTCCATTCCCTTAATTGCCTTTGGCACAATGTAAATTAAAAGCGCTATTATTACAATTGCAGAAAAGATGCCAAGTATAGCCGGAGCAGCGGATTTCTTCTTCTTAACCTTTTTAGGTTGACTCTGTTTTTTCTCTTTAGGATTGCTGTTATTTCTTTTTGGTCTGTTGTACTTATTACTTGCATTCGGCGATGAAATTACAGCTGTCCTATCATCTGTATAATTTGAACTATTTTGAATCGGTTTATTACTTAGTGTATAACCCTTTATATCTTTTATAAGATCATATACATCTGAATATCTTTTATTTGGATCTTTCGCAGTCATTTTAAGCACGAGCGAATCCACATCAGGACTTATGCTTCGAATTGTATCTGAAGGTCGTGGCATTTGAGACTGCACTTGCATGAGCGCAACTGAAACAGGATTATCTGCATCAAAAGGAAGTTTTCCAGTTAACATCTCATATAAAACTATTCCAAGAGAATATATATCAGACCTATTGTCTACTTTTGCACCGCGCGCTTGTTCAGGTGAAAAATAGTGAACTGAACCCATTACAGCATTTGTAGCAGTTACAGTAGTATTATCAGCAACTCTTGCAATTCCAAAATCAGTTACCTTAATTCTGTCGTCTCTTGTGACCATTATATTCTGAGACTTAATATCTCTATGAACAATGTGTTTTGAGTGAGCTACCTTTAATGCTTCAGCAATCTGAATACAATAATTTAAAGCTCTCTTTTCTGGAAGTCTTCCCTCATCGTTTATAAGTTCCTTTAAAGTTTTCCCGTCAATATATTCCATGACGATGTAATGAACTTCTTCACCATCAATATTTTCACTTCCCACATCGTAAATACTTACAATATTTGGATGTGAAATACTTGCAGCAGCAAGAGACTCCCTTTTAAATTTTCTGATAAAATTGTTGTCTTCGTTATATTCCATCTTTAGAACTTTTATAGCAACAATCCTATCGAGCCTTCTGTCATGAGCCTTAAAGACATTTCCCATTCCGCCAGTGCCAATTTTTTCTAATATTTCATATCTATTTGCTAATACTTTGTTTATCATGCTACACCTACTCATTATATATTAAAATAAATGTAATATTATCCATTCCACCATTTTTTAATGCAAGTTCAATCAATTTATCTCGAGCTATTTTCGGTGAATTATTTTTTACTATTTCACAAATTTTTTCATTTGAAACCATATTAGTGAGTCCATCTGAACACAATAGTACTATGTCTTTATCTTTTAATTTTAAATTATTAATTATAACCTCGACATCTTCATTAGTACCAAGAGCTTTTGTAAGTACATTTTTCTTTGGATGAACTTTTGCCTCATCCTCAGTTATCTCTCCTATTTCCATAAGATAATTTACAAATGAGTCGTCCTTAGTAATTTGATTTATGTCACTATCTATTATATATATTCTTGAATCACCAACGCTGGAATATACAAATGTGTCATCAAGGACATAACCCATGACAACTGTAGTACCCATACCTCTATAATCCTCATTTGTAGCAGATTTTGTAAATATTTCAGAATTTGCTTTTTTTATAGATTCATTCGTCATATCCATTATATCTTGAATATTGGGATTTTCACTTAATTTTTCAAAATTCTTAGCAATAATTTCTGTAGCCATAGCAGAAGCTTTTTCTCCAGCCAAATGGCCACCCATTCCATCTGCTAATACAAATAATTTTTCTGAAGGATCAATATAGTAGCTGTCCTCATTGTTTTTCCTGTAGTTTCCAACATTAGTTGCTGATACCACTTTCATAATATTCACCTCTTGACTCTGCGCCTTAATTGACCACATGAGGCGCTGATATCCTGTCCCAATTCTCTTCTAATTGTGACATTCATATTTTCTTTTTCTAATTTTTTCTTAAAGTCCTCAATTTTTTTAGAACTTGGTCTTTTTTCATTAAATTCTTCTATAGGATTAAGGGGAATTAAATTGATATGTGCCTTTAACCCTCTAGTGAATTCCTTTAGTTCTTTGACATTTTTATCTGTGTTGTTTTGACCATCTATTAATGTATACTCAAAAGTAATCCTATTATTTAGCTTATTTTGATAATATAAAAGAGCTTCTTTTAAAGATTTTAAATTATATTTTTTATTAATAGGCATAATTTTAGATCTATCTTTATCATTTGTCTGATGAAGACTGATAGCTAGACTTATAGGCAACTTTTCATCTGCAAGCTTTCTTATACCGTCTGCAAGACCACATGTTGAAATGGTTATGTTTCTATAACTTAAATTTTGTCCCTTTTCGTCATGTAAAATTTTAATAAATCTTAGGACTTCATCTAAATTATCGAGTGGTTCTCCACTTCCCATCAAAATTATATTTCCAACTTTTATATCAAATTTATTTTCAACAGCATAGACTTGTCCGAGCATTTCTGAAGCTTTAAGGTCTCTTATAATCCCTTCTTTAGTAGAAGCGCAAAAACTACATCCCATTTTGCATCCTACCTGTGTAGAAACGCACTGAGAATATCCAAATTTATACTTCATCAAGACGCCCTCTATTAAATTGTCATCTTCTAGCTTGAATAGCATCTTTTTTGTGTCATCAAGATTTGATTCAAATATTTTATAAATCTCAGTCTTTGTTATCTTTTTATTTTTTATTATATCTAGAGCTTCTAACGACAAATTTGAATTTAATACATCAACTCTTCTTTTATCATGTAAAAATGTAAAAAGTTGTGTACCTCTAAAAGATTTTTCTCCATTAGATTTAAATAATTCTCTTAGTTCATCTAAATACATAGAATTTAAATCCATTTAATCACCTATAATCCAATATATTATATCACTCAATCAATATCAAATAAATAAAAACAATAATTTAAACTATTCTCGTATTAGTTTTGTGATAGAAAATCCGTCGCTATTATTTATGTGTGGAAACATCTTAAATGTCTCCATTCCCTCAATATTTTCGATGTGAAAATCAGAATTTTTATTTATAAACTTATTTATAACATCTTCATTTTCTATTATTGATAAAGAGCATGTTGAATAAATAATTGTTCCACCTTTTTTAACATATTTTTTTGCATTTTCAAGTATTTTAATCTGAATCTCTGATAAATCTTTGATGTCACTTAAACTTTTATTCCACTTGATATCAGGTTTTTTTCTATATAGTCCTATTCCAGAGCAAGGTGCATCTACCAAACAATAGTCAAACTTTTCTACAAATTCTTCATTTAGTAGTGTTGCGTCATTTATTTTAGTCTTTATATTTGTACAGCCAAGTCTTTTAGCATTTTCTTCAACTGTTTTAATCTTAGCTTTATTTTTGTCACAAGCTACAATAATTCCGCTATTTTCCATAATTTGAGACATGTGAGTTGTCTTTCCACCAGGGGAGGCGCACAAGTCAAGCACACTTGTATTTTTCTGTGGATGTAAAAATTCACAAACTGATATTGAAGCTAAATCTTGGACATAAAAAAATCCATCTCTAAATAAGTCGCTGTCAATTATTCCATCAGGATTATCTATATTTATTGCATCTTTAAGAGTTGTCTTCTCATATATATAACCTTCACCAGATAGTTTTTTTAGAAATTCATCAGTACTTATCTTTAGTGTATTGATTCTAACTGTAAATGGAGGCATCTCATTATTTGCCTTTAATAATTTTTTTGCGAAATCTTCAGAATAATTATTGTAAAAATATTCAGTGTAAAATTTAGGATGTGAATAAAATACACTCAAATTATCTATGCTATTTTTAATTTTAACTTGTGGCTTTTTATCTATTTTTGCAATAGCTCTTAGTATTCCATTTGTAAAACCAACAGAACCTCTATTCCCATAAATCTTAGCAAGTTCTACAGATTCAGAAACTATGGAATAATTAGGAATTCTATCTAAGAAAAACATTTGATAAATTGCCATTTCAAGTATAGTTAAAATTATTTTATGAATTTTATTAAATCTAATCTTAGAATATGTTTTAATCACATAATCAAGATACTTTCTATTTCTTACAACACCAGTAGTTATCTCTTTAATAAAAGCATAATCTCTCTTATCAAGTTTAGAATAATTTAATATTTCAAGCTGCTCTTCTAAAAATGCTCCTTTATAGAAAACATCATTTAAAATGAGAAGCGCTTTTTCTCTCGTACTCTTCATTAATCTCTTCTTCCAAATATGCTTAAAAGTCTTAAAAACTGTCCTATTGCAACAAGAGTAGCCGCAACATAAGTAAGTGCTGCTGCACTTAAAACTTCATTTGTACCTTTTAAATCATCTTCACTTAAAATTCCATCAGCAAGCTCTTTTTTAGCTCTATTTGATGCATTAAATTCTACTGGAAGTGTAACTATTTGAAATAAAACTGCAAAGAAAAATAAAGCTACACCAAGTTGTACAAAAAATGATGAGAAGAAAAATCCCAATATAATAAATAAAAAGCTAAGTTGTGTTCCTAAATTAGCAAGTGGCACAAGACTTGCTCTTATTCTAAGTGGAGCATATCCTTCTGCATCTTGAAGTGCGTGACCTACCTCATGAGCTGCAATAGAAATAGAAGCAATAGAGCTATTTCTAAAAACATCATCAGATAAGTTTAAAGTTTTATCTCTTGGGTCATAGTGATCTGTGAGGTTCCCACTTATTTTTCTAATTGAAACATCAGTTAGTCCGTTTCTGTCTAAAATTCTTCTAGCAGCTTCTTCTCCAGTCAAATAAGACTTTGAAGAAATTTTTCTATACTTGCTATAAGCTGAGCTAATTTTTGATTGAGCATAAATTGCCAAAATCATCCCTGGCAAAATGTAAATTAGGTATTCAAAACCATAAAATCCATAATACATTTTACTTACCTCCTAATTTATATCCTTCCTCAAAGGAATTTCCTCTCAAGAAATCTTGTATATCCATTACCCTTTTACCTGGAGCCTGTACCTTTTTTACAGATATAGCACCATCAGAAGTCTTAATAATAAATTCATCTTTTGCCTTTAAAATAGTTCCTGCGTCTATTTCGCTATTATTATTAAAAACTTCTGCCTCATAAATTTTATATAATTTATCTTTATAATAAAATCTTGCTCCATAATGTGGACTTAAACCACTTATTAAATTTACAATCTCTTGAGACTTTTTATTAAAATTAATATTTAAAGTTTCTTTTTCTATCTTCTGTGCATAAGTCATCTGGCTTTCATCTTGAGGTATAAATTCAATGTCATCTACTTCTGCATCTTTTACAAATTCTTCTAAGAGATCTGCACCTAAAATAGAAAGTTTATCTTCTAACTCTCCAGCATTCATGCCATCTATTTCTATTTCCTTAACATGGCTAACACCGCCAGAATCTAAGCCTTTTTTTACTTCCATAAGACTCACACCAGTTTTTTCAAATCCTTCTATTATTGATCTATTTATTGGTGCCGCACCTCTAAGTTTTGGAAGAAGTGATGCGTGGACATTTACAATATATTTTTTTGGTATATTTAAAATCTCTTCACTAAGAATTTGACCATATGCAACTACGACAATAATATCTGGCTTTTCATCTTTAAGTCTAGAAATAGATTCACTTGAATTGATATCTCGTGGTTGAAAAACTTCTATTCCTAGTTCTTTAGCCTTAGTCTTAACAGGTGTTTCTTTTAATTTTTTACCTCTACCTTTTCGTTTATCTTCTTGAGAAACTACTAAAGTTACTTCTCCAAGACTATTTAATTTTTCTAAAATTGGTACTGCAAAATCTGGAGTACCCATGAATATAAACTTCATATCAATCTTCCTTAGGCACATAGATATCTATTGCTTTATCTGTAAATAAAATCCCGTCTAAATGATCTACCTCATGTTGAATTATTCTTGCAAAAAAGTCTTTTGCATTTAATGTTTTTTCGTTGCCATTAATGTCCATATACTTCACGTCGATATCGGTAGCTCTTTTAACTGTGCCCTGCTTATATGGAACAGAAAGGCACCCTTCAATGTCTGTATCTTCTCCATCTTTTCGAGTAATAATAGGATTTATCATATACATTCTCTTTCTGTCATCTTCTTCTCTATCATCAACTACTATAACTCTTTTTAAAATACCAACTTGTGGAGCAGCTAATCCAACACCTGGAGCTTCATCCATAGTTTCAAACATGTCATTAATCAATTCTTTTAATCTATCATCAAATTTTGTAACTTCGCGCGAATGTTTCCTTAAAAGTGGATCTTCATCCGTTCTGATTACTCTTTTTGCCATTTTATCACCTAAAATTCTATATTTAAAAATACTTTTTCTTCATCTTTAATCTTACTAATTATAATTACCCTACTTATTACTTCAATTAACAATTTGAGATCTTTGGGACTAACTTTAACAGTAAATTTTGTCTTGTGCATATTTTTTATCTTTGGCATTTTAATTAATTTTGTGACTTTAACATCTATATCTCTAATATTTTTTGCCAAAAGTTTTAGTAAATAATTAGTCCATTTATATGATAATTTCTCATTTGTTGATGAAACTTCAATATCTATTAACTTGGTATACGGAGGATATTCAAATAGTTTTCTTTCCTTAAGTTCATATTGATAAAAATCTTCGTAGTCACCATTTGCAGAGTATTTAATAACTTCACTAGTTGAATTATAAGTTTGGATAATTACCTCACCTTTTTTAGCAGCCCTTCCTGCTCTTCCAGAAACCTGTGTAATTAGCTGAAACGTATTTTCAGTCGCTTTATAATCTGAAACATACATAGACAAATCAGCTGCAATTATTCCAACAAGTGTCACATTCTCAAAGTCAAAACCCTTAGAAACCATTTGAGTTCCCACTATAACATCTACTTCTCCATCTTTAATTTTTTTGTAAAATTTATCGTAGGAATCTTTTTTAGAAGTCGTATCTCTATCCATTCTCAAAACACGAGCTTTCGGAAAGAGTTTATTTACCTCTTCTTCTACTCTTTGCGTTCCTATTCCAAATTGTTTAATGAATTTAGAGCCACACTTTGGACATTTTTTGTAAACTGGTTTTGTACTCCCACAATAGTGACAAATTAATCTATTCATTGACTTGTGATAAGTCATTGAAATATCACAATTTTCACATTTTACTACTTCTCCACACGATCTGCAAGATATAAAATTAGAAAATCCCCTTCTGTTTAAAAATAAAATTATTTGCTCATTTTTTGAAAGTTTTTCTTTCATTGCATTTTTAAGTTCACTGCTAAAAATTGAAACATTTCCTTTTATAAGCTCATCTCTCATATCAACTATATGAGTCTGTGGCATAGTTGAACCTAGAGTTGCTCTATTATTTAGTTTTAATAAATTGTAATCTCCTTTTTGGGCATAAAAATAACTTTCAACAGAAGGAGTAGCAGATCCGAGCACAAGTTTTCCATTATTTTCAATTCTTTTTTTAGCTACTTCTACTGTGTCATATTTCAAATTGTCGTGAAAATCGTAGGACGAGTCATGTGACTCATCAACAATTATCATTTTTAAATGCTTAAAAGGTACGAAAACTGCAGATCTTACGCCAACGACAATTTTAACTTCACCATTTAATACTTTTCTGTACTCATCATACCTCTCGCCAGCAGATAATTTTGAATGAATTATCGCAACCTTATCATCAAATCTTGACTTAAATCTATCAATCATCTGTGGAGTTAGCCCTATTTCAGGAACCAAAACTATGACATCTCCACCTTCTTCAACGACTTTTTTTACTAAATGAAGATAGACCTCTGTCTTTCCACTGCCTGTCAAGCCGTATAGTAAGGATACTTTCTTATCTGAATTAATTATTTTTTTATAAGCTTTTAATTGCTCTTGATTTAGCCTGTGAGCTTGTGCATTTGTCTTTGTAGATTTTGGCGTTCTTAAGATTTCTTTATCAAATTCACAAATTAAGCCTTTTTGAATTAATGACTTAATTGGCGACATTGAAATCTTAAGACTACTCATCACTTCTTTTCTTGAAATTTCTTTCTTTTCTGAAATAAAATTAAATACATCTCTTTGTTTATCGGTTAATTTTATAAGTGAATTTAAATCAACGTCCTTAGATACTTTTAAAAATTTAATGAGCTTTGGTTTAACTTCAACTATTGGAAGATATTGATATCTTACATAACCTTTTTGTCTAAGTTTTGCAATAAATTTTTTATCATCCTCTTCTAAATCTTCGTAATAAGTATCTAGATTTATTGTATTTAATTTCTTTAAATCTTCTTTGTCAGGATATTTTATTATCTCAATTTTTTTCTTTATTTTTTTTAAATTCCCAGGAGGCAAAATCGGACTAAAAGCTTTAGAATAACCAACCAAGTATCTATCTTTCATCCAAAGCCCGAGATTAATTAAATCTTTAGAAATAATAGGTTCATCATCTAAAACCCGCTCTATTTTTTTTAATTTATGAGCATATTTACCATTATACTCTTCTGAAATAGATAAAATAATTCCAACTCTGTATCCATTGCCAAAACTAACGAGTACTCTTTTCCCAATATCTACATCTCTATCATCTGCAATATATGTATACAAAGAATCAATCTTTTGGTAGTTATTTTCAATAAATATATCTACAAACATCTCTTCACCTACAAAAGAGCTAGATTTCTCTAGCTCATTAGTTTTTTTACTCTATCTAAAATTTCATTTGCAAGATCAGTTTTACTCATTATTTCTAAATCGTCAACTTTATCCTTATCAATTATTGAAACTATATTTGTATCTGTGCCAAATCCAGCGCCTTCTCTTTTGATATTATTTACTACTATCATATCAAAATTTTTCTTCTCAAGCTTTTGTTTTGCATATTCATAAATATTAGTGGACTCGGCAGCAAATCCTACAATTATTTGATCTTTTTTTAAAGATCCATAATGACGGGCAATGTCTGGATTTTTCTCCATTTCTAAAATGTTTAAATCATTTTTTGCCGTCTTTTTGATTTTTTCTTCAGAATATTTTTTAGGTCTATAATCAGCAGGGGCTGCAGCTTTAATTAAAACATCTGATTCATCAAAAAATTCTCCAACCGCATCAAACATATCTCTAGTTGTCTTTACACTCACAAATTTGTCAACCTTAGGCGGATTTAAACTTGTAGGTCCAGAAATAAGCGTAACACTTGCCCCTCGCTTTTTGGCACACTTTGCAAGAGCATATCCCATCTTACCAGAAGAGTGGTTTGTTAAGTATCTCACAGGATCTAAAGGTTCCATCGTTGGACCAGCTGTTATGACGAAATTTTTGCCACTTAAATCTTTAGTCGTAAGCAAAAAATCAATTTCTTCAACAATTTCAGCAGGCTCAAGCATTTTTCCGCTTCCATAATCATTGCACGCCAATACATCAGTAGCTGTATCTAATATAATGACTCCTCTTTTTTTTAGCGTCTCCATATTATCTTTATTTGCATCACTATTTAACATAAATGTATTCATTCCAGGAGCAATCATAACAGGAGATCTAGATGCCATGAGTACGGTTGTGAGCATATCATCTGCTATTCCATTTGCAAATTTTCCGATTACATTTGCAGTTGCAGGTGCAATTACAATTACATCAGCCCACTTCGCCAATGAAATGTGTTCAACATCCATGTTAAAAAGTTGATTAAACATTTCAACATGACAGACATTGTTAGACATTGTTTGAAAAGTAAGGGGTGTGACAAATTTCGTCGCATTTTCTGTCATAATAACCTTAACTTCTGCTTCATTTTTTCTTAAAAGGCTACATATTGCAGGAGATTTGTAAGATGCAATACCTCCAGTTACACATAGTAGTATTTTTTTACCTTTTAACATTTTATTCCTCTTCAGCGTCTTCTTCGGTATCTGGATTTAAAAAGTACTCTCTCTTTAATTTTTCGACTAATTCAGCTCTCTCATTATCAATTTTTTCCTTGTAGCTCGCATCAGTCATTCTTTCGCCAAATTTTATTTTACCTGCCATAACTTCTTCAATAGCTATAGTTACAGGTTTATTAGAGTTAGTTTCAACTAATTTAGGATTATTATCTACTAACTTTCTAGCTCTTTTAGAAACTAGCATCACAAGTTCATATCTTGAACTAGTTATTTCTTCAATTTCTTCAAAAGATGGTATTATCATTTCGTATTCTTCCTCTCCTCTGCTTGCACTTCTCTTTTTATATCTTTATGTCTCTTTACTCGCAGTTTTTCGGCAGCAATAATATCTTCTATATTCTTAACGGCGTTTTCTATTACATCATTTATTACAAAATAATCGTACTCTCCAACAAAATCTAGCTCTTGGAAAGCATTCCTATATCTTGTTTCAATTTCGTCTTCAGTTTCAGTATCTCTTTTTACAAGTCTAGATTTTAATTCATCCATTGTCGGAGGTATTAAAAATACAAAGACTGCATCTTTATATTTTTTCTTTACTTGTAGTGCCCCTTGAACATCAATCTCAAGAAGTACTATTTCACCTTTATCTATTTCATCAAATACAAATTTTTTGGGCGTGCCATAATAATTAGTATGCACAAAAGCATGCTCCAACAATTCGTCGTTTTCGACCATTTTCTCAAATTCTTCAATAGAAGTAAAGAAGTAATTTTCACCATTTACTTCGCCAGGCCTTGGCATACGAGTAGTAACTGATGTTGAAAAAATAATGTCTTTATTTTTTTCCATTAAAGCTTCACTTACAGTTCCCTTTCCTGAACCAGAGGGACCTGAAAGAACTAATAAAAATCCACCGTCCAAATTATCACCATCCTAATCATTTTCTAGTCTCGAATAAATAGTTGAAGGAGCTACACTTGCCAAGATTATTTGCGCTGTATCCATAACAACTATAGATCTAGTTTTTCTGCCATAAGTTGCATCTATAACATTATTTTTTTGTCTCGAATCGCTGATTAACCTCTTTAAAGGCGCCGAATCTGGAGAAAGTACAGCAATAATCCTAGATTCATTGATCATATTTCCAAAACCAATATTAATCATATAAACTCCTACTCAACATTTTGTACCTGTTCTCTTAATTTTTCTATCTCTGATTTTAAGTCGACAACTATATTTAAAATTTCGATATCATTTGATTTAGAACCTATAGTATTTGCTTCCCTATTAAACTCCTGCAATAAAAAGTCTAACTTTCTACCTATAGCTCCATTTGTGTTAATTATATCATTAAAATTCTTGACATGTATAAACAATCTAGTAATTTCTTCGTCGATTGAAAGTTTGTCAAGTATAATGGCAATTTCTGTCAAGATTCTTGATTCTTCTATCTCACTTTCATCTAAATATTTATTTATTCTATCGCGAAGTTTATTTTCATTATCTTTTAAAGTTACTGGAGCTCTTGATTCGATTTTTTCAGTTAAAGTATTTATATTCGTAAGTTTTAATTTGAAATCTTCCTTAAGCTTAGCTCCCTCTTTTTCTCGCATACTTATTAAACTATTAACTGCATCTTCTGCAGTTTTAAAAAGTAGATTTTTTAAAAGATCAACATCGACCTTTGCGTCTGACATCTTGATAACATCGGGCATTGATATGAGTTTTGATGTGGTAATATCATTTTTTATATCATAATCTCTACTCATCAAATTGCCAGCATCATAAATTTTTTTTGCTAAAGCATAATCAATTTCGATATCCAAATTATCAGAATTTAAAAATTCAAAATTAATAAATACATCGATCTTGCCTCTATATAATTTTCTCTTTATAAGACTTTTTAACTCTTCTTCAGCAAATAATAAAAATCTTGGAAGCCTAGTATTTATATCGAGATATCTATTATTTACAGATTTGATCTCTACTTTTATATAAAAGTTTTCATCTTTATATTCGGATAAACCGTAACCTGTCATACTATTCATTGCGACTCTCCCTAGAGAGTAATAAGCACTAAAAAGTGCTTATTACATTATTTTACAACTATATTTAATATTTTATTAGGTATATAAATTTTCTTTATTACCTTTTTGTTTTCAACATTTTTATCAAATAATTTATCTTCTTGTGCAACTTTTAAAACATCTTCCTCAGAAGCATCTCTATTAATTTTAATAGTAAATCTAACCTTGCCGTTAAATTGAACAGGAATTTCTATTTCATCATCAATAGTTTTAGATTCATCATAAGTTGGCCAAGACATTTCATTTAAAACTCCACCAAGTTCACACACTTGCCAAAGTTCTTCAGTGATGTGAGGAGCAACAGGATTTAAAAGAATCAAGAATGTTCTCAAATCTTCTTTTGTAATCTTTCCATAGTCATTAAATTCATTATTAAGACTCATTAGAGCAGCAATTGCAGTATTTGCCTTTAAATTTGGATAATCATTTGTAACTTTTTTAATAGTTTTATGAATTTCAGATTCAAGCTCTTCAGTATAACTATCACCATCAATTACAATATCTTTAAGATTCCAAACCCTTTCCATAAATCTTCTGCAACCTTTAACTCCATTTTCTGACCAAGGTACAGGTTTTTCAAAATCACCGATAAACATTTCATAACATCTCAATGTATCAGCACCATAATCATTTACTATATCATCAGGATTTACTACATTTCCTCTGGACTTGGACATCTTTTCATTATTTGCACCAAGTATCATTCCATGAGAAGTTCTTTTTTGATATGGTTCTTTAGTTGGAACTACTCCTAAATCGTACAAAAATTTGTGCCAAAATCTTGAATATAATAAGTGAAGTGTTGTATGTTCCATGCCGCCATTATACCAATCTACTGGCATCCAATATTTAAGAGCTTCTGGACTTGCAAGTTCTTTATCGTTTTTAGGATCAGTATATCTTAAGAAATACCAAGATGATCCTGCCCATTGTGGCATTGTATCTGTCTCTCTTTTAGCATGACCCCCACATTTAGGACAAGCAGTATTAACCCAATCTGTCATATTTGCAAGTGGAGATTCTCCTGAATCAGTAGGTTCATAATTTTCAACTTCTGGCAAAAGAAGTGGCAAATCTTTTTCATCAAGGGGTACGTAACCACACTTTTCACAGTGAACTATTGGAATTGGTTCTCCCCAATATCTTTGTCTAGAGAAAACCCAATCGCGCAATTTATAGTTTACTTTTTTGTGACCAATCTTATTTTCTTCAAGATAATCAATCATCTTCTTGATCGCATCTTTAACTTCTAACCCATTTAAGAATTCTGAGTTTATCATTTTTCCGCTGTCTGTATCTGTATTGGCAGTTTCACTTACGTCACTACCTTCAATTACAGGAATAATCTCTAGACCAAATTTTTTTGCAAATTCATAATCTCTGTCATCATGAGCAGGAACAGCCATAATTGCTCCAGTTCCATATCCCATCATTACATAATCAGAGATCCAAATTGGAATTTCCTTTTTGTTTAAAGGATTTATTGCTTTAATTCCCTTTATTTCAACTCCAGTTTTTTTCTTTTCAAGTTCTCTTCTTTCAAAATCACTCTTTTTAGAAACTTCCTCTTTGTAAGCATTTAATTCTTCGATGTTTTCTATCTTATTTTGATATTTTTCAATAATAGGATGTTCAGGTGCTATTACCATATAAGTTGAACCAAAGATTGTATCTGGTCGAGTTGTAAACACTTCAAGTTCTTCGTCAATATCTTTTAATTTAAAATTAATGCTTGCGCCTTCACTTCTACCGATCCAGTTTTTTTGTTGAGTTACAACGCGATCAATAAAGTCAAGTCCATCTAGATCATCAATAAGTCTATCAGCATATTCAGTTATTTTTAACATCCATTGGCTCTTAACTTTTCTTACAACTTCGTGTCCACATCTCTCGCACTTTCCTCCAACAACTTCTTCATTAGAAAGTCCTACTTTACAAGAAGGACACCAGTTGATAGGCATTTCCTTTTTATAGGCAAGTCCCTTTTTAAATAGTTGAAGGAAAATCCATTGTGTCCACTTATAATAATTTGGATCAGTAGTATTAATTTCTCTTGACCAATCAAAAGAAAATCCAATTGATTTAAGTTGTTTTTTAAAGTGTTCAACATTATTTTTAGTTACAATTGCTGGGTGGATTTTATTTTTAATGGCATAGTTTTCTGTAGGAAGCCCAAATGCATCCCATCCCATTGGATATAGAACATTGTAACCTTGAAATCTCTTCATTCTTGATATAATGTCTAGAGCTGTATATGGACGTGGATGTCCAACGTGTAGACCTTGACCTGAAGGATAAGGAAATTCAACTAAAGCATAAAATTTTTCTTTATCTGAATCGTTTGTACACACAAAAGTTTCATTTTCGTCCCAGTAATCTTGCCATTTTTTCTCAATTAAATTTGGATTATATTCACACATATTTTTCTCCTAAAATTCAGCATTTCCGACAGTTCTTGGGAAAGGTATTACGTCTCTTATGTTTTTCATTCCAGTTATATACATTACAACTCTTTCAAAACCAAGTCCAAATCCAGAGTGAACTACAGATCCATATTTTCTAAGGTCAAGATACCAGTCATAATTATCCATATCCATTCCCAAGTTGTTCATTTTTTCTTCCAAAATTTCTATTCTGTGTTCCCTTTGTGAACCGCCGATAATTTCACCAATACCTGGAACTAAAAGGTCCATAGCTGCTACAGTTTTTTTGTCTTCATTTTCATACATATAAAATGCTTTAATTTCTTTTGGATAATCAGTTACAAAAACAGGTTTCTTATAAACTTCTTCTGTAATATATCTTTCATGCTCAGTTTGTAAATCTATTCCCCATTTAACTGGGTATTTAAATTCTCTATCTGCTTTTTCTAAAATTTCTATAGCTTCAGTGTACGTTATCCTAGCAAATTCGTTGGATACTACATTGTTTAATCTTTCTAAAAGTCCTTTATCGATAAATTTATTGAAAAATTCCATTTCAGCAGGAGCATTTTCTAATACATAACTAATTATATATTTTAACATTTCTTCAGAAATATCCATATTTACATTCAAATCAGCAAAAGCCATTTCAGGTTCAATCATCCAAAATTCGGCAGCATGTCTTTGAGTGTTCGAATTTTCTGCTCTAAATGTTGGCCCAAATGTATATATATTTTTAAACGCCATGGCAAATGCCTCAGCTTCAAGTTGTCCAGAAACAGTCAAACTAGTTTTCTTATTAAAAAAGTCTTTAGAATAATCAACTTTATCTGCATCAGAATGAAGCAATTTTTCCAAATCTAGTGTTGTAACTTGAAACATCTCTCCAGCACCCTCTGCATCAGATGCAGTAATTATTGGAGCGTGAACATAAACAAAACCTTTCTTTTGAAAATATTCATGTATCGCAAATGCTATTAAAGATCTAACTCTAAATACTGCATTAAAAGTATTAGATCTAGGTCTTAAATGCGCAATTGTCCTCAAATATTCCATTGTATGTCTCTTTTTTTGAAGAGGATAAGATGAATCTGAAATATTTTCAGGCTCTATCTCTTCTGCTTGTACTTCAAAAGATTGATTTTTACCAGGAGATTTAACTAGTTTTCCCCTTACTTTAAGAGAAGAACTTATTGTATATTTATCTATTTCATCAAAATTTTCAATTTCTTTTCCATAAACTACCTGTATTGGTGTAAAAACTGTTCCATCAGTCAATTCAATAAATCCAAAGTTTTTTGATGCCCTTGCTGTTTTAATCCAGCCTTCAATTGTTATTTCTTCGTTTAGATATTTTTCAGGGCTTGTAAAAATATCTCTAATAGTAATTGCCATAAATCCTCCTACTTTCTTACTTATAATCAATTAGTATATTATTAATTGAATTTTTTGTCAATTAAAGTTTAGTTTTTATGATTTTTTGAAGTAATTTAAAGGTTATCTAAATTTTCCTTTATAATTCTCTCATATCCTATGTTTTTTGGCTCATAATACCTTTTATCT
>JASBZH010000018.1 GCA_029983555.1 Peptoniphilus sp.
TAAAATTTAAAAACACCATAGCAACTTTTCCATTTTAAATGTATGTATATAGTAGGAGGTGAAATTATGGCAAATGTAAAATTAAGATCAATCGTTGCAAAAGACGATGGCACTGGAAATATTAAAAAGAGAACTTTTACTCTTTCTAATATCAACGAAGCCTGTGATTCAAATGTTTTAAAATCAGCATCTTCTAATTTCGCTGATTTAATTGAAGGCGATCTTGACAGTACAGTTAAGGTTACTGAGGAAGAACTGTAAGTTTAGTGAAAATATTTATAAAGGAGGAGAATTATGGAAACTAAAAAATCACTTAGAATTAAGTTTACGGATGAAGGTGGAAATGCAAAGGCAATTTCTGTTTCTAATCCGAAAGATGATGTTTCTGCCAATGATGCTAAAAATTTCGGCGATTTTATCACTGAAAATAGCGTAATCAAAGGCAAATCAGGTTTTCTTAAAGAGTATAATGGTGCTACTCTAGTTAAGAAGACTGAAGAAGAACTTGTATAATTATGGAAGAGTTAGTTCAGTTTGTGTCTAATATTGGTTTTCCAATTGCCATTACTTGTTATATATTGATTAGGCATGAAAATAAACTCGACGAGCTTAGAGATGCGATCTTGGAACTCAGTCGAGCTTTTGAAAAAATGAATAGGTAATGGATGTTAGGACAGTTTTACTGTCTTATTTTTTTTTGCGTTTTTTGAGAAGTTTGTAGTTGATTTAATTAGTGTGTTTTTTACTTAAGTATTCTCTCTATAAGTTTTAGATCCCTTAAAGACCTAACAGGAATCTTTGATTCCGTCGTAGGTCTTATACTGTAAGTGCGACTACGCTCGGGATGACGAAGTTAGTCGAAAGATCTTGTTGTTATGGAGTTGAAAAGTGGTTTTATAATCAACATGTTTAGTGGTAATTCATAGAAAGAAGCGTTTCGTAAAAAACCGTAAAAAATTTCAGCATGTTTGAGCAAAGCACAATGAATACTTAAGAATTAATAAAAACTGTATTGATAATTAAATTATACAAAAGTAAAATTGTGCGAGTTCTGAAATTTAGGTTTTTTACGGAGAAGTAAAAAGATTAATATGAAGAAGGTGTTATCCGAAGTGTGCGTAGGGATGGGTAGGTGCTCGAGGAAAGGGAAGGGTGCATCGCAGCGTAAGCGGAAGCACCCTTCCCTACCTCGAATAAAGAATTAAAACGCAGTTTTGGATGGATTTTTGTAATTATTTTATTTATACTTAAATGTTTTCTCCTCAAGTTCCAGATCCCTCGACTACGCTCGGGATGACGGGGGAGGGACATTTTCTTTATAAATTTTAGATTCCTCGGCAAGCTCGAGATGACAGGATAGAAGGTCTTTCATAATTACGCTTTGTTTCTCTTGCCATCTTATATAATTTTTTTTCATGTAAGTTCTAGCAAAAATTAATCTCTACAGACGTCATTCTGAGCGAAACGAAAGGTGTAGCCTTGAGTGGAGTCGAAGAATCTGGTGGTTTTGGGATTGATATGTTAATTTTATGAGAAGTGTGTAATTATTTCAATGAATAATACTTTTATTAGGCTCAGTTTTTATATACTCAAGTTCCAGATCCTTTAAAGACCTAACAGGAATCTTTGATTCCGTCGTAGGTCTTATACTGTAAGTGCGACTGCACTCAGGATGACGGGGGAGGGACATTTTCTTTATAAATTTTAGATCCCTCGGCAAAGTCGGGATGATGGAATGGAGAGACTTTTTCTCTATAAGTTCCATATCCCCTGGCAAGCTCAGTATGACGAAATAAGGAAGTTATTTCTGTATTTTTTTAAATATAAAATCTCAACAAACGAGCAATTATAAGTTATTTAAATTATTTTTATTTAAATATTTGTATTTGCTATTTTTAGGCATTTTCCCTATTGACTTTGTGTATTTTAAGTGATATTGTATTAATAATTTAAGATACTAAATCAATAAAAAGAGGTGCAAAATGAAAGTTAATTTGAAGAAGCTTGTTGGAATTATTTTAATTATTTTTGCAATTTTTACTTTCGCTGGTTGTCAGAAAGTTGACAATACTCCGAAAGAAGAAAATGGCGAGAAAATAGTTGCGGACGACGGTGTTAAGGCACAATTTGAAACTGTAAATGAAGGAGACGAATTTCATATTGGTATTATAACTGGTACTGTTTCTCAAGGTGAGGATGAATTCCGTGCTGCTCAAGCTGCAATCGAGAAGTATGGCTCTGCTGATGAGGGTGGAATGATTCGTCACGATACTTATCCTGATAAGTTTGAGGCTGAACAAGAAACTACAATTTCTAAAATTGTTGCGATGGCAGACGACCCAATGATGAAAGCTGTCATTGTCAATCAATCTGTCCCTGGTACTTCAGCTGCCTTTAAACAAATTAGAGATAAAAGACCTGATATCATTTTGGTAAACTTAGTTGCTCAAGAGGATACAATTATGGTAGAAGATGCGTCTGATTTAGTTATCGATGCGGACAATGTTTCTAGAGGTTATAGAATTATTGCTGCTGCAAAGGAAATGGGTGCTACAAAGTTTGCTCACATAACTTTCCCACGACACATGTCAATTGAGCTTTTGGCTTTAAGACGTGCGATAATGGAAGAGGCATGTAATGAGCTTGGTCTTGAATTTATTTCTCTAAATGCGCCTGACCCAATTACTGATATCGGCGTTCCTGGTGCGCAACAATATATTGCTGAAAATATTCAACCTTGGATTGATAAGTATGGTAAAGACACTGCTTTCTTCTGTACTAACGACGCCCACACTGAACCGCTTTTAAGGGGAGTTGCTGCAGGTGGAGCTATATTTGTTGAACAAGATTTACCTTCTCCTATAATGGGATATCCAAAGGCATTTTCTGTTGATATTAAAGATTTAGCTGGTGATTGGCAAGCTATTAATAAAAAGGTTGAAGAGGCTGTTATTCAAAACGGTGGCGACAAGAGAATGGGAACTTGGGCATATTCTCTAGGATACTCTGTAACTTTAGGTGCACTTGACCATGTAATTGACGTTCTTCATGGCAATGGAGATTTATTAGATAACGAAGCTGTCATAAAATCTATTGAAAGTTACACTGAAGGTGCAAAGTGGATGGCCACAAATTATGTAGACAGAGCGTCTGGTGAAGCTAAGAAAAATCACATTCTTGTTGCTCAAGACACTTATGTATATGGCAGAGGATATTTAGGTATGGATAAGATTGATGTTCCTGAAAAATATCTAAATCTAAATGTTGACCTAGATCAAATTAAAGCTGAACAAGAACAAGCTGAAGGAAAAGCTGAATAATAAAATTATTATTTTTTATAATAAAATCAACGGATTTTTCCGTTGATTTTATTTATAATTGGAGGTATTTTTGTGACAGATAAATTACTAGAAGTTAAAAATGTCAGCAAAAATTTTGGTGAAAACTCGGTTTTAAGGGGAGTAAATTTTTCTCTCGATAAAGGTGAAATTTTGGGCCTCGTTGGAGAAAACGGAGCAGGTAAATCTACTCTTATGAACATTCTTTTTGGGATGGAAGTAATCCATCACACTGGTGGATTTGAAGGCGAAATATATTTTGATGGAGAGAAGATTAATTTTAAAAATCCAATCGAAGCTTTGGCAGCTGGTGTTGGAATGGTCCATCAAGAGTTCAGTTTGATACCGGGTTTTACAGTTGCTGAAAATATTACATTAAATATGGAAAAGACAAATTCCTCAATTATATCTAAAATTTTTGGAAAAAAATTAGAAAATATTGATGAAAGTAAGAACTTAGAAGTTGCTGGCGATTCTCTTGACACTTTGGAAATTAAAATTGATCCAAACGACAAGGTTTCTGAGATGCCAGTTGGACACAAGCAGTTTATTGAAATTGCAAGAGAGATTACGCGCAAAGATGTAAAGCTAATTATAATGGACGAGCCTACGGCAGTTTTAACTGAGTCTGAGGCGAATAATCTAATGAAAGCTTTAAAGAGACTTTCTGAAATTGGAATTGCAATTATTTTTATAACTCATAGGCTTAGAGAGATAATTAGCGTCTGCGACAAGGTAATTGTACTTCGCGATGGCGAGATTATTGAGGATAGAGCGAATGAAAATTTAACCATGGAAGAAATTGCCAAGTGGATGGTCGGCCGTGACGATGAGAATGCAGTTGCAAAGAGAGTTAGGGATAAAAAAATTGATAATAGTGATGTTATTTTAAAGATAAATCATTTGTGGGTCGACATGCCAGGCGAGGCAGTATTTGATGTTAATCTTGAAGTTTATAGGGGTGAAATTTTAGGTATTGCAGGTCTTGCTGGTCAAGGCAAACTTGGAATTCCAAATGGAATTTTGGGGACTTATCCAGTTGGAGGAGAATGCGTATTTAATGGCGAGAAGTTGGACCTTGGCAATACTTTAAGCATTTTGAAAAATAAAATCGCCTTCGTGTCTGAGGATAGGCGTGGCGTTGGACTTCTTTTGGACGAGCCGATTTTTTGGAATATTTCTTTTAACGCAATGCAAGTTCAAGAAAAGTTTATCAAGAGAGTTATGGGAATAAAGTTTAGAGACGAAAATCAGATGAAGGATTTGGCAGATAAATATATTGATTCCCTTTCTATAAAAACTATGGGTTCTTTTCAAAAAGCTGGAAACTTATCTGGTGGAAATCAGCAAAAAGTCTGTTTGGCAAAAGCATTTGCAATGGATCCTGAACTTTTATTTGTATCAGAACCAACTAGGGGCATAGATATCGGGGCAAAAGGGCTCGTTTTGGATGCACTTCGCGATACTAATATTGACGATAACACCACAGTTATAATGGTTTCATCAGAACTTGAAGAACTAAGAAGCATTTGTGACAGGATAGCAGTTATATGCGAGGGAAAAATTGCAGGAATACTTCCTCCTGATGAAGATGCTGAGAAGTTTGGACTTTTAATGAGTGGAGAGAAGGAGGCAGCTTTAAATGGTTAAAAAGAAAAGTTTTGTACAAAGAGTTGGAGTGCCTCGACTGATAATTGGAGTATTCCTTTTGGTGCTATTTGTTGCAGCTCCCTTTGCTGGAGTTTCACTCAAGGACTCTGTTGAAAATGTGCTAGCAAGGTTTGGAATGTTTTCAATTTTAGTTTTATCCCTCGTGCCAATGGTGCAGTCGGGATGTGGACTTAACTTTGGTATTCCAATAGGCATTGTGGCTGGAATTCTTGGAGGAGTTACATCAATTGAATTTGGACTTACTGGTTCTGGTGGAATTTTCGTTGCGATTTTAATTGGGGCACTAATTGCAGTAGTGTTTGGTGCACTCTATGGAATGCTTTTAAATAGAATAGTCGGCGACGAGATGCTTATTGCGACTTATGTTGGATATTCTTTTACGGCGCTAATGTGTATAGCATATTTAAAACTACCATATAAAAATCCAGTCTCTGTACTTTCTTATGGAGGCACTGGACTTTCACAACAAATCCCAGTTGCAGATTATTGGATGAAGTCAGTAGTATTAGAAGATGGAACAAAAGTTACGACAGGGATTATTGATAGGCTTTTGAGTTTTAAAGTTTTTGGAGTGAGTATTCCAGTTGGAATGTTTTTGATATTTGCAATATGTGCATTTTTAGTATGGTTATTTTTTAAAACTAAAACTGGAACAGCAATGACAGCAGTTGGATCAAATGCAGATTATGCAAGGGCCAGTGGGATTAATATTAAGAGGACAAGACTTGTGTCTGTAATTTTATCTACTGTAATTGCATCAATGGGGATAATAATTTATCAACAGTCTTATGGATTTATCCAACTATATCAAGCGCCACTTTCCTTTACATTCCAAACAGTTGCAGCTCTTCTAATTGGAGGAGCGAGCATCAACAAGGCTTCAATACCAAATGTAATAATAGGAACATTTTTGTTTCAAGGTATTATAACACTTACACCTACAGTAATTAACGGAGCTTTGAATATAGATATATCGGAAATTTTGCGTATGATAATTACAAACGGAATGATTATCTATGCTCTAACTAGGAGGAACGCAGATGAATAAAAAATTTAAAAAAAAATTAATAAGATTTATGGTTCCAATTTTATTTATAATAATAGTTATAGCAGGACTTATAATCGCAAAACCTCCACTTTCTTATATAACTAATGAACTTTCAAAGAGAATGGTCAGAAATACATTTTTGGTACTATCTCTTATAATACCAATTATCGCTGGAATGGGTATTAACTTCGGAATTCCACTTGGAGCAATGGCAGGACAAATTGGAATAATATTTGCACAGGACTGGGGATTTACGGGACTTACAGGACTTATAATTGCAGCAATAATAGGAACGCCAATCGCAATTTTACTTGGACAGTTTTCAGGAAGAGTTCTAAATAGAGCGCGCGGCAGAGAAATGATTACATCAATGATGCTCGCATTCTTTATACTCGGATGGTACATGCTATTTTTGTTGAACTTATGTGGAACTATAATTCCATTAAAAAATAAGTCGATGATACTTTCTCAAGGGTATGGAATCAAAAACTCAATCACACTTGCATCAGCACAGGGACTAGACAACATATTAAAATTCAGAGTAAATATTCCAATAAATGCAAAACATCAGATATTATTTGATATTCCAGTAGTTACAATTATAATAATCGCACTGCTCTGTGTATTTATAATGTGGTTTAGAAACACAAAGCTCGGTCACGACATGAAGGCCGTTGGACAAAATCAATATGTATCTCAAAACGCAGGTATGGATGCAGATAAAATTAGAATTGCATCAATTGTAATGTCAACAGTACTAGCTTGTTACGGACAAATAATATATCTACAAAATATAGGAACACTTGCAACTTATGCAGGTCAAGACCAAGCAGCACTATATGCAGCAGCCGCAATATTAGTAGGGGGAGCGAGTGTATCTAAAGCGAGCATACCAAATGTAATTTTGGGAACAGCACTGTTCCACTTGATGTTTATAGTACTTCCACAAGCAGGAAGAGTACTAGCAGGAGATGCCATAATTGGAGAATACTTCAGGACATTTTTATCATACGCAGTAGTAACAATGGCACTAATAATGCACGCTTACGAAAGAAAGAAGGAAGAAGACGACCTTAGACATCAGATGAGAGAGCAAAGACACAAGAAGGAAAAAGAAATAAAGGAAATGTGAATAAAATAAAGCATAAACCTTCTTCAAAATAAATCGGGTAAAAGACCTTGGGGTGAACTTAGGGTCTTTTGCCTTTTTTAGTTGTATTTAATTATTATATGATTTTTAATTTTATTTAATTATTATATGATTTTTAGTTTTATGTGGAATTAAGAATTATTGTTAGTTTTTTAAAGGGTATTGAATTTAAGTAAAAAATACCGCAACATCGTCATCCCGAGCGTAGTCGAGGGATCTGGAACTTGAGTAGAGAAAACCTAAGCAAAATAAAAGTCATAACCAGAAAAATAATTAGAAACTTCTCATAAAATTAACATTGTAACTCCAAAACCACCAGATTCTTCGTCTCCATTCAAGGCTATCCCTTTCGTTCTGCTCAGAATGACGCTTGATATGAAAAAAGCCTTTATTATCGTCATCCTGAGCGAGCAACGCGAGCCGAAGGATCTAAAACTAATGGAGAGAATACCTATATTTAAGAAAAATTTTTACAAAAAAATAATTACAGACTAATAATAAAAAGACCTTGCAACTCCACAACAACAAGATCTTTCGACTTCGCTTGTTTCTTCGGCACAAGCTTCGCTCACGATGACGTTTTTTGGGGATTTACTCTACTCAAAGGCTATGCCTTTCGTTCCGCTCAGAATGACGTAGTGTTGGTGCTATTATTGTAATAGATTTATTTTGTGGCTAGATTTTAAAATATTTATATCCTATAAAAACTGAATGTTAGAATAATTTTCAGCAAAAAGCGTTTAGTAAAAAACCGTAAAAAATTTCAGCATGTTTGAGCAAAGCACAATGAATACTTAAGAATTAATAAAAACTGTATTGATAATTAAATTATACAAAAGTAAAATTGTGCGAGTTCTGAAATTTAGGTTTTTTACGGAGAAGTAAAAAGATTAATATAAAGAAGATGTCATCCGAAGTGGGCGTAGGGATGGGTAGGTGCTCGAGGAAAGGGAAGGGTGCATCGCAGCGCAAGCGGAAGCACCCTTCTCTACCTCGAATAAAGAATTTAAAACGTAGTTTTAGAAAAAAACTAATACTGCAACCTCAAAACCACCAGATTCTTCGACTCCACTCAAGGCTACACCTTTCGTTTCGCTCAGAATGACATCTGATGGGATTATTATTTAATTTACTCCATTCAAGGCTATACCTTTCGTTTCGCTCAGAATGACACTTGATATGAATAAAAAGTCTTTATTATCGTCATCCCGAGCGCAGTCGCACTTACAGTATAAGACCTACAACGGAATCAAAGATTTCTGTTAGGTCTTTAAGGGATCTAGAAGTAAAGGAGAGAAAGTCCCTCACACCCCGTCATCCTGAGCGAGCAACGCGAGCCGAAGGATCTGGAACTTGAGTAGAGAAAACCTATATTTAAGAAAAATTTTTACAAAAAAATAATTACATACTAATAATAAAAATGACCTTGCAACTCCAAAACCACCAGATTCTTCGACTCCACTCAAGGCTTTGCCTTTCGTTCCGCTCAGAATGACGTAGTAATAACACTTTATGTAGATTAATCTACTTCTATACTTTCATAATATTTTATCCATAAAGTAAGTGTATTGTAGTAATTGCAGCAAAAAGCGTTTCGTAAAAAACCGTAAAAAATTTCAGCATGTTTGAGCAAACCACAATGAATACTTAAGAATTAATAAAAACTGTATTGATAATTAAATTATACAAAAGTAAAAGTATGCGAGTTCTGAAATTTAGGTTTTTTACGGGGAAGTAAAAAGATTAGTATAAAAAATATGTTATCCGAAGTGGGCGTGGGGGTTTGGTTGGAAGCTCGAAGGATAGGAAAGGGGGCCTCGCAGCGAATGCGGTATGCCCCCTTTCTTGTCCTTCGAATAAAGAATTTAAAACACAGTTTTAGGAAAAACTTTTAGAATAAAAAATTACAAACTTCTCATAAAATTAACATTGTAACTCCAAAACCACCAGATTCTTCGTCTCCATTCAAGGCTATCCCTTTCGTTCTGCTCAGAATGACGCTTGATATGAAAAAAGCCTTTATTATCGTCATCCTGAGCGAGCAACGCGAGCCGAAGGATCTAAAACTAATGGAGAGAATACCTATATTTAAGAAAAATTTTTACAAAAAAATAATTACAGACTAATAATAAAAATGACCTTGTAACTCCACAACAACAAGATCTTTCGACTCGCACTGCGTGCTCGCTCAAGATGACGTTTATTGGGGGTGTTAATTAATTTACTCCACTCAAGACTACACCTTTCGTTCCGCTCAGAATGACATCTGATGGGACTATTATTTAATTTACTCCATTCAAGGCTATACCTTTCGTTTCACTCAGAATGACTTTTATAGGTTGATTCTATATAAGAATTTCTAATACATAATTTTATTCCTATAAATACATCCTACCAACTAGCGACGCAGCCGTCTGTTCTCGGTTCTGTTCCACCAGCGTATACTCCGTTATCTTTTTTTAAGATTATCTGTCCACGGCCAAAGCTAAGTCTATTTTCTGCGACTTTGATTTCGTGACCGCGCTCTATTAGTGATCTTACAAGTTCTTTTGGCATTTCGCTTTCTACTAAGACTTTCTTTCCGCTTATCCATTGCCATCTCGGTGCGTCTAATGCAGATTGTGGATTCATATTGTAATCTATCATGTTACTTATGACTTGAAGGTGTCCTTGTGGCTGCATAAATGCGCCCATTACGCCAAATGGGCCAATTGCTGAGTTATCTTTTGTTATAAAGCCAGGTATTATTGTGTGGAAAGATTTTTTTAGTGGCGCAATTACGTTTGGGGAATTGATATCCAATGAGAAGTTTGCTCCTCTATCTTGAAATGAAATTCCAGTTTCTGGCACTACAATTCCGCTGCCAAAGCCTTTGTAATTGCTCTGAATGTATGAAACCATATTTCCATCACTATCTGCTGTTGCAAGATATACTGTGCTTGAGCCAGAAGGTTTACCTGCTTTTGGTACTATTGCTTTATCTGAAATTAATTTTTTTCTCTGTTTTCTATAGGAATCTGACAAGAGATCTTCTACTTTTACATTCATGTAATTTTTATCGGCGATGTATTTATTGCCATCGGAGAAGGCGAGTTTCATCGCTTCAATTTTTTGGTGGATTGAGTTTTGGTCTTCGCATTCTCCAAGTTCAAATTCTTTTAATATATTTAGCGCCATTAGAGCAATTATTCCGTCGCCATTTGGTGGGATTTCCCATATGTCGTAACCTCTGTAGTTTATGTTTATGGGGTTTACCCAAGTTGCTTTATATTTTTCTAGGTCTTCTTTTCTGATAGTTCCTCCAGTTTTTCTGGAGAATCTGTCAATTTTATCTGCAATTTCTCCTCTATAGAAGTCCTCTGCATAAGTATTTCCAATTGTTTCTAAGGTCTTGGCGTGATTTTCTAGTTTCCAAATGTCGCCAGGTTTAGGAGTTTTGCCATTTTTACTAAAGGTTTTAAAAAGTTCTTCAAATTCTTCACCCTTTAAATCTCTATTGAATTCATCAAAGGCATCTTTCCAAAGTCTTGAGATAATTGGTGAGATGGGAAAGCCCTCTTTTGCATAATTTATTGCTGGTTCTAAGCACTCTATTAGTTTTAATTTGCCAAATTTTTTGGAAAGTTCTGCCCATGTTGCGGGAATTCCTGGTACCATAACTGGAATCCAGCCGCGACTTGGCATATTTTTATATCCCATGTCTAGTATTTTTTGGCGATCAGTTTTTTCTGGTGCAAATCCACTTCCGTTAAGTCCGTAGAGTTTATTTTTAAACCAAATAATTGCGAATGCGTCGCCGCCAAGTCCATTTGATGTTGGCTCGACCACAGTTAGACATGCTGCTGTTGCGATGGCAGCGTCTATGGCGTTGCCGCCTTTTTTTAAGATATCGAGTCCTGCTGTGGCTGCAAGATTTTGACTTGTCGCAACCATTCCACGCCTGCCAAATGTGACAGTTCTCCTAGAATAGTGGTCGTATTTTAAACAGTCGAAACTTAATATATTATTTTGCATTTGTCTACCTCTCTTTAAATGATAAAAACTAATTACTATTATAGTATATACAAAAAAAGACATTCTGGAAAATCCAAAATGTCTTTAGTAATTTTTATACATAATTTATTTTTACCGCTATTGCCAAGAATGCTATTGCCACAACTGTTAGTATTATTCCAAGTGGCCATAGGAATTTGTACCATTTTTTTAATGGAACATTGGCAAATCCCAAGAACATTAGTAGTGTGCCATATGTGAACCAGAACATATTTGTGATACCATCACCAAATTGGTATGCCAAAATTGCAATCTGTCTTGATAGTCCAACTATATCTGCTAGAGGAATGATAAGTGGCATTAGTGCCACTGCCTTTCCTGATCCAGATGGTACTAGTCCATTTAATAGTGAAACTATTATTACAATTCCAACTGCTGAAAGTGTTGTTGGCCAGCCTTCAATTGTTTGTGAAAGTGCGTTTATTATTGGGTCAATTACTCCACCAGTTTCAAGTATCCATTGAACTCCTCTTGCAACTCCGACGATCATTGCGCCGCCAACTGCGCCTTTGATACCGTCAATTATTGCACCAGTTGTGCCATCTACGCCCATTTTGTTTAAAAATCCGCAGATGATTGCAAATAGGAAGAACATTCCTGTCATCTCGTTCATGCCCCAGCCAAGTTTTAGCATTCCATACATTACTACTATAAAGATTACTAGTAGTGATAAAAGTGATAGTTTTTGACCTGATGTGAATTCTTTTCCTTCAAATTGAGATAGGTCAATTGCCATCTTGCTGGTGTCGACTTCCTTTGTAAGTGAAAGTTCTGGGTTTTTCTTTACTTTTCTTGCATATCTTAGTGTGTATAATATTGCAATTGCAACAAATACTACATATACGATAGTTCTGTATTGAAATCCTGAGAACATCTTTAGCTCTGCAACTTCGTGTGCAACTCCGACTGTGTAGACATTTGTTGGACCTACAGAAAATGATACTAGAAGTCCAAGTATTACGACAGCTGCTGCAGTCATTGCGTCATAGCCCAGGGCTATAATTATTGGAATAATGATTGGAACAAAAGGAACTGCCGCTTCAACCCATCCTAAAAATCCTCCTAGGATTGAGAAGAAAATCATTATTATGACAATCATGGCATTGCCCTTGTCGCCAAATTTTTCGATTAATTTATTTATTCCCATTCCAAGTGCGCCACTTCTGTTTAGCACTTCGATGGAACCGCCAACGATTAGTATCAAGAATACTACGTTGCCTGCGCCAATAAGTCCTTCTGGCACGGCTTTAAAGAAATCCAAGAAGGAGACTGGTGTTCTCTCAACTACGTGGTAAGATGAAGGATCGATAACTGTCCTTCCATTTACTGTTTCTCTTACGAAAGCCCCTGGACTAATTATATAGGATAAAATTCCACAGGCTACTATTACCAAAAACAGCAAGAGATAGGGGTTTACATTTTTATTCTTTTTCTTTTCTTCTGTCATTTTTAACACCTAGCTTTCAACTTTTGGGTCTCTGATTTTTAAATCATCAGGTATTGGAGCTTCGTATTTTCCAATTACTTGGTCAAACTCTTCGCGAGCTTTTTCAATTATTTCTGGCTCTTCGATTGCTTTTAATCCGCAAGTTGCAAGTGATCCAATTGCTGAATAAAGTGTCTTTTTACCAATTTCACTGCCTGCTGAAGAGCACATTTGCCATGTGTGAAGTGGTGTGCCAACAGGTGCAGCTGCTAAAAACATTTGAGCAGTTGGCACGTAGTGTGAAAGCTCTCCTACGTCTGAAGAAATTACTTCCATCTTGCCATAGTTGCCATCGTATGGAGCAAGCTCTGTTGCAAGTGCTTTTTCAATTTCTTCTTTTGCAACTTTATCTCCATATAGATAAATCATATTATCTTTGGCTGCTTTTTTTGTGTTGTCATCTAGAGTTTCGTATAACTCTTTGGCAAGTTTAAAGTCATCGTCATCAAATTTTGGTGTTCCAAATTCTTTTATTGAATCGTATAAAATTCCTGAAAGATATAGGTTTGGACTGTAATCTGCAAGTGCACCCTTTAGATTAATATCTACTTCAACACCTGCCATTTGTGCAGCGCCTTTTGCTATATCGTTGATTCTTTCGTATATATTTAGAGCGTCGTCAATCTTTGAAGCTCTGATAAAATAATATAGAGTTGCGTGTGATTGAACGACATTAGGTGCGTTTCCACCTACATCGAGATATGCGTAGTGAATTCTCGCGCTATCTACAACGTGTTCTCTAAGATAATTTACTCCCACATTCATAAGTTCACAGGCATCTAATGCAGATCTGCCGAGATGTGGAGCGGCAGCAGCGTGTGAAGATGTGCCTTTAAAGTTATAAGTTACAATTATATTTGCAAGGCTTCCGCCGTTCCAAATTGCATTTTTGGATTCAGGGTGCCATGTAAGCATTATATCTATATCGTCAAAATATCCGTCGCGGCCGATAAATGTCTTTGCGCCGTCGCGTTCTTCGGAAGGAGCGCCTATAACTTTTACAGTCGCGTCTAATTTTTCTTCTTCAATTAAATCTTTTAAAACAACTGCTGCACTTAGAGCGCCAACTCCAAGCAAATTGTGTCCGCAGCCGTGACCAGCTCCTCCAGAAACCACCTCTTCTTTTGTAGCTTGTCCTTTCTTTTGAGAAAGACCAGGAAGGGCATCGTATTCTACTGAAAAGCCAATCACTGGTCCGCCACTTCCAAAGCTTGCTTTAAAAGCCGTCTCCATTCCAGAAATCGGATTTTCAATTTCAAAACCCTCACTTTTTAAAAACTCCATCAATTTTTTGCTCGAATCATACTCGATTAAACCTACTTCGGGATGCTCCCAAATAAAATCAGCTAAATCTGAGAATTTATCGAAATTATCATCTAGTACTTTTTTAACATTATCTACATACTTACTCATTTTCTTCCTCCTTTCGCTTCAATTCAAAAAATTTTGAATAAAAGGAATACAATCTTAATTCTATTATAAGGTTATTATGTAACATAGTAAAGTAAAAAAACAAAAAAATATTATTTTATAAAAAAACCACTGTATTCATATGATAATTTGTAAAAGAAGTGATATTAAATAAAAATGGAACTATCGCTAAGTTTTGATAGTTCCAAAATATAATTTATAAAATTTTATTGCATTAAAATCCAAGTTTTTTTAATTTTTCGAGTATAAATTCAGTAGAATCACTTTTTTTAAATTTATAGTCATCAATTGACTCTACACTTCGAACTCCCATTAGCGAATTGGAAATAAAGCACTCGTCAAAGTTTTTAATTTGATTAATGTTAATCTTCATTTCTTCAATTTCAAAATTTTTCAGTAAAAAATCTCGCATAGTTCCCTTTAAAAGTCCTGAGGACACTGGGGGAGTGTAGATTTTTTTATCCTTTACAAAGTAGATATTTGAAAAGTCGCATTCAGAAACTTCGTCATTTTCGTTTACAAATAGGGCGCTGTCAAAGCCATCTTTAACGGCCAATCTATGCTCATAAATATTTTCATAGTAACACAGACTCTTGTGATAAACGAGTTTTGATGTGCTGTTTCTCTTTGAATTTGATATTTTTAATCTAAATTTTTTGTAGTTATTTATATAGTTATCTTCGCGATGAGTTAGAATAAAATTTTTATCGCTTACAATTATTTTAAGGGCAAAGTTTTCTTCTCCGACATTTTCTATATATTTATAAATTTCTTCTGGGTTGATTTCTCTTTCTATTCCAAAAAATTCAAGACTGTTTGCAAGTCTTTCGAGATGCTCCTTTAAAAATAGAGGATTTTTATTGTGGACTTTTACAGTTTCAAAAGCTCCCTTTCCAAAGGAAAACCCGTCGTCAAATTCAATCTTCATCGAAATTACCCACGTAGTCAGCAACTTTTTTGTACAAGTCGTAGTCGATAGTTTGCGCACCGTCGCTTAGTGCTTTGTCTGGATTTTCATGAACTTCTATCATCACTCCGTCAAGTCCAAGTGAAAGAGTTGCGCGAGTCATTGGTAGGATCAGATCTCTTTTTCCAGTTCCATGACTTGGGTCTACGATTACTGGATATCCAGTTTTCTCTCTCAATATATATGCGCCGGCAAGGTCAAGAGTGTTTCTAGTTTCTGTCTCAAAAGTTCTAATGCCTCTCTCGCAAAATATTATATTTTCGTTGCCGCCATCTTCTAAATATTTTGCTGCCATTTCCCATTCGTATAGAGTTGCGGAAAAACCTCTCTTTAGAATTACGGGTTTATTTGTCTTCGCAACTTTTTTTAAAAGGGAGTAGTTGTACATATTTCTAGATCCAATTTGAAATATGTCGACGTAGTCTTTCATTTTTTCTACATCTTCTTCGCTTAGAACTTCTGTCACGACGGGCAGATTTGTAATTTCTGATGCTTCTTTTAAATATTTTACTGCCTCAAAACCAATCCCTTGAAAATCTTTAGGATTAGTTCTCGGTTTAAAAGCGCCACCTCGAAGAACATCAACTCCCATATCTTTTAGAGACTTCGCCTCATTAATTATGTGCTCGCGAGACTCTATTGAGCAGGGTCCAGCTATTATAATGGGCTTCTTGTCGCCAAAAACTATATCCCTAACTTTAACTTTTTTATTTAATACTCTTTTCATCTTATCACCTAGTTACTTCCCTCAATTTCTATCTCGTCAAAATTATTATAATAAGATTTAAGCGCCAAAAGTGATCCTTTGGCCTTTAAAACTATTTCGTCAAATTCGTCTTCGTCATCAGAGAGTAGAATTATTGCACCTCCAACTCCGATTGTCGCCTTGTTTTCTTCGATTACTGCAGTTCTTATGACAATATTAAAATCCATTGTCGAGCTATTTGAAATATATCCGATTGTTCCTGAGTAGACACCGCGGGGTGCCTTTTCAAGAGTGTCGATTATTTCTAGAGTTCTCTTTTTAGGAGAACCAGTCATTGAACCACCAGGAAGTGTATTTTTTAGTACTTCTATAATGTCAACATCGTCTTTTATTTTTCCAGAAACTGTAGTTACGAGTTGGTGAAGAGTTTTGTAAGTTTCAACATCCATGTACTTTGGAACTTCAACTGAACCAGTCTTGCAGAATTTGCCCAAGTCATTTCTCAACAGATCGACGATCATCAAATTTTCTGAAAGAGTTTTTTCTTCACTTCTAAGTGCATCTATTAATTTTTGATCTTCTTCTAATGATTTTCCACGCCTAATTGTACCCTTAATTGGTTTTGTAGTAACAACTCTATTTTTGTCCACTTTCATAAATCTTTCCATAGAAGATGAGGCGATTTTTATTTCATCGAGTGGCAAAAATGCACTGTACTGTCCTGGGCTTTTTTCGCGCAGATTCATATAATATTCTTTTGCGTCAATTTTATCTAGTATGTCTAGCCTATTTGTAAGGCAGACTTCGTAAGTCTCTCCAGCTCGAATTAACTCTTTAATTTTCTCTATATCTTTAATATATCCATCTTTGTCGCGGATAAATTTAAGTTTTGGAAAATCTCTTTTTTCTTTTGATTTTGTTTCTAATTTTAATTTTGAATTTAAAACTTCTTTAATTTCTGCTGCAAAATCTATATCGTCTTTATAGGAGAGGATGTATAATTTTTTATCCAAGTGATCGTATACAACTGCCCTGTCGCAGTATTTAAAGTAGGCGTCTGGATATTCGTATGAAAATTTATTTTCTACATTTTCTGTAATTTTTTTAAGTTCATAACCCATGTAGCCGATATATCCAAGCTGAAAGTCAAATGGCAGGGACTCATCGTAGGTCCATCTATTGCGATTTTCTTTTAGATAGTCGAATATATTTTGATTAAAATCTTCTTTTTCATTTTTAGATATTTTTGTGACGATATTTTTATCCACGTCATATTTTATAACGTGAGATCTTTTGCCAGTTAGTCCAAATATTGAAAATCTAGAGAGACCTTCTTCTACTTTGCTGCTGTCAAGCCAAAGTGTATTGTCGTCGTATTCTGATAATTTTTCGTAAATTTCTCTCGTATCAAATTCTTTATCTATTATTTCATAATGTAGTTCAGTATTTTTATAGAAATCTCTCGCAATATTTAAAAAGTTTTGAATTAGCTTTTCACCGTTTTCACTTGCAATTGACTCTGGATGAAACTGAAGACCATATATTGGCCTTGTCTTGTGAGAAATTGCCATTACTGTTCCATCTTCTGTTTTTGCATCAATTTCAATATCTTTAAGTTCTCTATCTTTGCAAGTTAGAGAGTGGTATCTTGTCGCTTTAAAACCATTTTTGACATCTTTAAATAAATTTTTGCCGTTGTGGAAAATTTTGCTGCACCTGCCGTGCATGGGTTCTTTTGCCCTTATAACTTTTCCGCCAAAACAGTGATAAATTCCCTGATGACCGAGGCAGACTCCAAGAATTGGCTTGTTTAAATTTTCAATTATTTCTTTGCAAACTCCAAAATCTTTATCATTAGTGGGACTTCCAGGCCCTGGGGATATGACTACATTGTCAAAGTCCAGTTTTAAAATTTCTTCATAAGTCATTTCATCGTTTTTAATTACGATTGGCTCTGTGCCACTTACTTTTCCAATGAGTTGAAAAAGATTGTATGTGTAAGAGTCGTAATTGTCTATTATAAGTGTCTTCATTCTCGCTCCTCTAAAAACTTCTTGAGATAAATTATTGCTTCTTTATATCCTTCTATGCCGAGTCCTTCGTAAGTTTTTATGGCAAAGTCTCTTACGTATGAAACTTTTCTAAAGTCTTCGCGGCTATTTACTTTCGAGATGTGAACTTCAACTGTTGGAATGTCAATAGATTTAAGCGCATCAAGTATCGCGACACTTGTGTGAGTGTATCCTGCTGGATTTATGACAATTCCATCTGCCTTTTTGTAATTTTCTTGTATGAAGTCAACTATGTCGCCTTCGTGATTTGATTGAAAATGTGTGATGTCCAAATTTTCTGTAAGGGCTACTTCTTCTATTAAATTTAGAAGACTCGCATAACTTTTTTTGCCATAAATATCCACTTCTCTTATGCCTAGCATGTTAATATTGGGGCCGTCTATTACTAAAATTTTTGGTCTTTTTATTTTATCCATTATCATTTTAAGTGTATCTTGTTTATTTTCTATAACATCTATCTTAATATCTGAAAGGGAGGAGTAAATCCCTTCTCTTTCTTCTTTTAATTTTTTTAAGCTGTCTAGATTTTTTGAAAGGGGACGACCACTCGTCTCTAAATTTTCAAGTTTTCTGTCGAGATATATTATTTTTGAATTTTGTGAGATTAGGTCTCTATTTTCCTCTCGAATTATACTGCCGCCGCCAGTTGCGATTACAACACCAGTTTTTTTGGAAACTTCTCTTAAGACTTCTGTTTCCAAATTTCTAAAGTATTCTTCGCCGTAAGTTTTAAAAATCTCTGGAATGCTCAAGTTTTCTCTTTTTTCAATTAGTGCATCTGTGTCAAAAAATTCTCTTTCTAACTCTTTTGCAACTAGTTTACCCATTGTAGTTTTGCCAGAAGATGGCATGCCTATTAGTACAATATTTTCCATGTCAGATTTTAATTTTTTGTATATTCCCTCTATTAAATCTTCATTTAGCTTTTCATCTAGAAAAATTTCACAGGAATAAAAGGCCTGTGCAACTAACATCATAAGTCCCGACATAGTCTTTATATTTTTTTTCTCAGCGTCTAAGATTAATTTTGTCTTGAGTGGGTTGTAAATTAAATCAATCACAGTATCGAGACTTGAAAAATCTAGGAGATTTACTTTGCACTCGTAGTTTTCCGGATACATCCCAACGGGCGTCGCATTTATTATAACATTAAAATCTTTAAACTCATCTATGTTTTGATAGTTATTTTCGCCGCTTCGGCTGATTACAACTATTTTTTTTGCGCCTTTATCTTTGCAGATTTTTTGAAGCATTTTGCTTGCGCCGCCACTTCCAAGTATGAGCACCTTTTTATTTTTAAGGCTTATGTTATAGAAGTTTAAGCTGTAATTAAAGCCGAAATAGTCAGTGTTATATCCTATGAGCCTTCCATCTTTATTAGCGATAGTATTTACCGCTCCAATTTCTTTTGCCAAGTCGTGAGTTTCGTCTAGATATTTCATGGATTCTTCTTTATAGGGAATTGTAACATTAATGCCCTTGAAATTTCTCTTTTCAAAAAACTCTTTTAGTTCATCTTCTCTTATGTCTTTAAGTGAGTAGCTATATCTATTAAAAAGTTCGTGAATTTCTTTAGATTTGCTGTGCGAAAGGCTCTTTCCGATTAAGCCATACTGAAAATTTTTGTCTTTAATCTCTCGAATTAGATTTTTGCTATTTTTAAAAATTTCTTTATAGACTTCTCGAATTACTATTCTACATTTTTCGTCGACTTTTTCCTCGAGATTTTTAATAATCTTATCTTCGCGATTTGAATCTTCTGTGGCAATGTTATTTTTTGCCTTTGCGATTCCAATTTTTTCGACGACATTCATTCGCTCTTCCAAAAGTTTTGCAATTTTGCAGTCGATTTTGTCCAAATCTTTTCTATAGTCATTAATGTCTTTCATTTTTCACCTTCTATAACAAGATCAAGTATCGAAACACAAGTCATCATCTCGAGTGCGACAGCAGCTCTTGGAACAATTGAGGGGTCGTGTCGTCCCTTAATCTCTAGTTTTTCATTAGTTTTATCTTTAAGTGAGACTGTATCTTGAGTAAGTCCAATTGAAGGAGTCGGCTTAACTGCCACGCGAAATACGATTGGCATTGATGTCGAAAGTCCTCCCAATATACCGCCGTGATTATTTGTTTTGGTTTTTATTTTATCTTCTTTAATGTAATATGAATCGTTGTGCTCGCTTCCAAGCATATTTGCGGCGTTAAAGCCAGATCCAAATTCTATTCCCTTTACTCCTGGGACTGAAAATATAGCTGATGCAATGTTTGATTCCATTGAATTAAATAGGGGCTCGCCAATTCCTGTTGGCATATTTAAAATTGCAATTTCAACTACACCGCCAATTGAATCAAGATTTTTTTTGGCATTTAAAATTTCCTCTTGCATATTTTTCTTCGCATCAATATCAAAAGTGGGGAAGTCGTCATTTTTTAAAGCACAAAGTTTTTCAAAATCTATATTTGAGTAGTCGATGTCAATGTCTTTTGCACTTCCGATGCTCTTTATTCTCGAATAAACTTTTATATTTTTTTGTGATAATAAATCCTCTGCAATTGAACCTGCGATAGTCATTGGTGCAGTCATTCTACCAGAAAATTGCCCGCCGCCACGAATGTCGTTATATCCATTATATTTTACAAATGCAGGGTAGTCTGCGTGAGATGGACGGGGTTTGTCGCGAAGGCTTTCATAGTCGCGACTTTTTTGGTCTTTATTTTTTATTATGGCGCAGATTGGAGCGCCGCAAGTTATGCCACCTATTTCGCCGCTTACTATTTTAAAACTGTCGAGTTCGCTTCTTGATGTAGAATATTTATTTTTGCCAGGTCTTCTTCTTTCTAGATTTTTATTTATTAAGTCAAAATTTATTTTATATCCTGCGTTTATTCCGTCTATTACGACGCCAATTTCCTCAGAGTGAGACTGACCAAATACAGTTATTTTATAATTTTTTCCAAAACTATAGGACATCAATTTCGCCTCCCAAACGCTTAAAGTCACAATAAAAATTTGTGTAGGATTTTTCTACGCACTCGCTATCTATTATTTTGATTGGCCCATCTGCAAAAGTTGCAGCAATTGATGCTGCCATTGCTATTCTGTGGTCGTTATATGAATTTATTTTTGCAGAGTTAAATTTATCTATTCCATCAAAGGAAAAAGAGTTTTCTCTTACGTCTACTTCGACGCCTAAATTTCTAAGCATTTCGACAGTGCTCTTAACTCTGTCGCTTTCCTTTAGTTTTAGCCTCCTAGTATTTATAATTTCAACATGCACTGGGGCGTGGGCGGAAATGACGCAAAGAATTGGAACGGCATCGGGGATGTTTTTTGCATCGAGAGTCAATTTTTGCTCAGGTTTTTTTAATTTTTTAATTTTAATTTCTTTTTCCGAAACATTTATATAGCCAAGTTTTTCTAAAAATTTAAGAGCATTTTTATCGCCCTGTTTAGAATTCTTATCGAGACCTTTAACTTCTACTCCTGCGCCCAAAAAGAATAGGGCATTACTCCAATCTTTTTCTACGATGTAATCAGTCGCTTTAAAAGTGTTTTTACAAATATATGAGTTTTTGTCATTAAAAATCAGAAGACCAAATTTTTCTAGTACGTCAATTGTCATGTCGACATAAGGCTTGGACTCGATTTTTGTATTTACATTAATATTAAAATCCTCTTTAACAGTACCCGATGCAATCATAAGTCCCGAAATAAACTGAGAACTTATATCCCCTGGAAGATCAAAATTAAAATCTTGAAATTTGCCGCTAAGATATATTGACTCATCTTTTTCTAAAAACTTTATGCCTTGTTTTTTAAATAAATCTTTATAGACTGAATTGGTCCTATTTATTAGACTTTTTTCTCTAATAATTTTCGCATCAAGTCCAAGCGTTGCTATTACTGGGATTAAGAATCTAAGCGTTGTTCCACTTTCACTTACATTTGCAACAACAGGATTTTTATATTTTTTGGGTGGATAGATATGAAATTTATTTTTATCTCTTAGTACATCTACTCCCAAAGATTTTATTGCATTTAAACTCGCCTCTATATCCTTTGACAAATCATCTATTATAATAGTAGAATTTTTATGGCAAAGTCCTGCAGCAAAGATAGCTCGGTGAGCGTAGGACTTTGAAGTTATGGCAGTAATTTCGCCTTCGAGTTTTTTGTTTTTAATTAATCTATCCATTTGTTTTTCCCAGTTCTATAACTTCTCTTAATTCGTCCATAGTTAGTTTTTTATTTATCACTTCGCCAATTTTAACGGGGAAGATTTCGTTTATCATATTTTTATTTATCTTTTTGTCGTGTTTTAAAACTTCTAAAATTTCGTCGGTATCAAAATCAAAGTGAGTTGGCAAATTATATTTTTTAAAAGCTTCTATTAAATCTTTTGAAAAGTCTTTTTTGCTAATTCCCATTTTGTAGCTTGCCCTTGCAATAAATATTGTTCCAATTCCAATGCTCTCGCCGTGGTTTAGCTTGTAATTTGAAATCGACTCAATTCCGTGACCTAAGGTGTGACCTAAGTTTAATTTTTGTCTGTTACCTCTGTCTTTCTCGTCATTTTTGACGAAGCTTAGCTTTATGTTTAGAGATTTATAGATTATTTTCTCGTAGTCAATTTCATGAGTATTTTTTAAATAATCAAATAATTCTCTGTCACTTAGCACAGAATATTTAAAAATTTCTGCCAAGCCGTTATTTATATTTCTCTTATCAAGAGTATTTAAAAAGCTATAGTCTATGTGGACATACTCGGGGAAGTAGAACGATCCAATTTGATTTTTTAAATTTAAAAAGTTTATCCCATTTTTTCCACCAACTGAGGAGTCAATCATTGAAAGTAGTGTAGTTGGAATCGAAATAAAACCTATGCCGCGAAGATAGCTCGAAGCGACAAATCCAGAAATATCTCCCACAACTCCGCCGCCAAATGCGATTATTTTATCGCCTCTGTTGAAATTTTTCTCCGATAAAAACTTATTTATATTGGTGTAAGTTTCTATAGATTTAGAATTTTCACCAGCAGGAAAGCTGTAGATAAAATAGTTTTTGCCATCCATAATACTTTGAATTCTGTTTCTATATAAACTTAGCACATTGTCGTCTGTAATTACTAGAAATTTTGAGTCGGAATTTTCTCTTAAATATTTATTTAAATCATCATCTTTTTTATAAACTATATTTATTGAATAATTATTGTCTTTTACTTGAATTTTCATAACAACCTCGATTAATTTTATAGTTTGATTCTATCATAAAATAAAAATATATTGAAACTAAAGAAATGAGTTTGAAATTAATATAGAAGTTTTTGTGTTGTATGCCAGTATTTTTGCTCAAAAAAAAGACCATTGCAATTGCAATGGTCCTAAATAATGAAAAAACTTGAGTTAAACTCAAGTTTATTTCTCTTTTGACTTTTCCATATATTCTATCAATAGTTTGTTTGCTTCTTCACTAATTTCAGAAAATTTAATAAGATCATCTATACTAAATTTTTCAATAAGCAACTTTCCAAAAGAAACAACGTGTTCAGTATCGTATCTCTTGTGACCCATGGCCACTTTTTTGCCCTCTTCACTAGTATATAGGTGAAAAACTTTGCCATCAGTTGTAGAATTTTTTCTGAATACTAAATTTTGTTTCATTAATTTTCTAACTGTCTGTGAAATAGCTGATGTAGTTCTGTTCCAAACTTTTGAAAGTTCAGTAACTGTTATGCCTGGATTGTCATAGATTTGAGTTAATATATGTACCTCAACAAGTGTAAGTTTTGGTCCAGAACCATAAAACTTCCTTTCATTAAAAGAATTACCATAGGAAAGAACGAAATCATATACTGGAACTATGA
>JASBZH010000019.1 GCA_029983555.1 Peptoniphilus sp.
TTGCATGACTCTTTTTTTATTTTATGTGGCTAAGTTAATTTTACAATCTTCCAATATTTTATTTATTACTTTTTATTATTTTTATTTTTCTCTGATTAAACTGTTTCCCCTTAACCTAAGATTCTCCTGTTCGCTATCGCTCGCTCAGAATGACGGGGGTTTGAGTTTTATATTTTTTTGATTTTGCCATTTGCCCAAAACCTTAGATTCTTTTGTTCACTAGCGAGTACTCAGAATGACGAGGTTTTGTTTTTTTGCAAGGTTGTGACTTTGTATGATATTTTAGTTATTTTACTTATAATTTTTATTTTTTCTTTTTTAATTATACTTTTTCTCCTAAGCCTTAGATTCTTCAACTCGCTTTCGCTCGCTCAGAATGACGGAGTTTAGATTTTTATACTTTTTATGCCATTTTTCCAAAACCGAGATTGTCCTGTTCACCATGACTTTCTCTAAATAACTGGGTATAATTTTATTCCAAAGTAATACATTTAATTAAATCTTATTTTGCCCAATGCATTGAGTACTTCACGGCTTCATGCCAGCGATCTAGTTTCTTTTTTCGTTCTTCTTCTGTTATTTTAGGCAAAAATTCTTTATCTATCTGCATATTTTCTTTAATTTCTTCAAAGCTATCCCAAAATCCAACGGCAAGTCCCGCCATGTAACAAGCTCCCTGGGCTGTAAGTTCTACTATTTTTGGTCTTAGGACTTTGGTGTCAATCATATCGGCTAAAAATCCCATGCAGAAATCATTTTTACTCATTCCTCCATCTACTTTTAGCGATTTTATTTTAAATCCAAGGTCCTTTTCCATTGCCTCTATTACATCTGTAGATAGATAACATATTGATTCTAATGTCGCTCTTACTATGTGATATTTATTTACTGACCCACTTATTCCAACTATAGTTCCTCTAGCGTTTTGATCCCAATAAGGAGCTCCCAGTCCTGTAAATGCTGGTATAAAGTAGCAGTCGTTGGTGTCATCTACTTTTGTCGCCATGTATTCTGAATCGTCTGCCTGGTCGATTATTCTAAGGTTATCTCGCAAGAAATTGATGCAAGAACCTGCTTCAAATATTGATCCCTCGAGCGCATAAGTTATTTTTCCATCTATTGCCCAAGCAATTGTTGATACTAGTCCTGATTTAGAATCTACTATTTCATCTCCGGTGTTCATAAGTAAGAATGCTCCAGTTCCAAAAGTAGATTTTGCCATTGACTTTTCAAATGATCCTGTACCAAATAGTGATGACTGCTGATCTCCTATTGCTGCAGCTATTTCTATTTCGCATCCAAGATATTTTGATTTTGATTTTCCATAAACTTCCGATGAATTTCTAATTTCTGGCAGCATGCTCTTAGGTATGTCAAAAATTTCTAATAGTTCATCGTCCCAGTCTAGCGTATGGATGTTAAATAACATGGTTCTTGAGGCGTTTGTGTAGTCTGTTATGTTAATTTTTCCATCAGTCAAGTTATATATTATATATGTCTCGACAGTTCCAAATAAAAGTTCTCCTCGCTCAGCCATTTCACGCGCGCCTTCTACATTGTCAAGTATCCACTTTATTTTTGTGGCAGAAAAATATGGATCTATTACAAGCCCAGTCTTCTCTTTAATTTTTTCTTCCAATCCTCTTTTTCTAAGTTCTTCACAATATGGCGCTGTCCTCTTGCACTGCCAAACTATTGCGTTATAAATTGGCTCTTTTGTCTTTTTGTTCCAAACAATTGTCGTTTCTCTTTGATTTGTAATTCCAATTGCCGCTATTTCTGTTGGGTCGATGTTTACTTTACTCATGGCCTCTACTGCTGTTCCAAGTTGTTTTGACCACAAGTCTTCGGGGTCCTGTTCTACATAGCCTGGCTTTGGAAAGAATTTTAATAATTCTTTTTGCGCTGAGGATACTGGATTTCCTTTTTTGTCAAATATTATAGTCCTAGCAGATGTTGTTCCTGCGTCAAAGGACATTATGTACTTTTTCATTTTTCACCAACTTTATATTAAAAAGGTCTGTAAATCTACAGACCCAATCTAATTTTTAATTGTCATCAATTCTCTCAATGGAGATAGTTTCTATTACACCAGAATTCGCCTTAAGTATTTGGAATAGATATTTTCCATCATCTACAAATACTCCAATATCTGGCTCTTCTTGTGATTGTTCAAGTAAATTAAATACATAGCCACCGATACTTGTAAATTTTTTACTGTCAATGTCAAATCCATATTTTGCATTTAGCTTTCTTATAGGAGTTGAGGCGGCAAACTCGGTTACTCCCTCGATTGCTCCATTTTCCATTACTCCTGTAACTAAATATTTTCTAACAGCAAATAATATAGCAATTGCAATTACGGCTATTAAAAGATCTATCATTGTATCTGAATAAACTAACATCTTTCTCGAAATTACAAGTAAAATTAAATGAATTATATTTGTGTCTGTATGTGCAATCATGAGTACTACAAATTCAATTGCAATTACAAGTAAAAGTACATGAGAAAGAAATTTTTGAAATATTTCATAAGAAACTATTTCATCACTTTGAATTATTCCTACATAGTATTTCAAAATGTCTGGCACTGCAAAGATTACGCCTGCAATGAGCATTATTGAAACTATTATTTCAAATATATTCACAATTCTTATAAGTGAAACTAAGTATTTTTTTCTATTCATTATAACTCCATGCCTTTACTTATTTCTTCTTTCATCTTTGCCAAAATTTTTTTCTCCATTCTAGACACAGTCATTTGAGATATATTTAATTCTTTGGCAATTGAAACTTGAGTTTTTTTGTTGAAATATCTGTCGATTAGTATTTTCTTTTCTACATCGTCAAGATTTTTCATAGCTCTTTTGAAAAAGTCATTGGACTCTATTTTGTCAAAATAGTCTTCATCTTCGCCTATTAAATCTGCTAGGCTAAATTCATTTTCGCTGCCACTTTCATAGGTAACATCAAGTGACTGAGGAGTGTAGACTTTGCTTGCTTCCATCGCTTCCATTATTTCTTCTGGTGTGGAGTTTAAAAATTCTGCAATGTCGTCGATGGTAGGAGTTTTTTGATATTTTTGAGAAAGTGTAGTTGTTGCATTTGCAATTTTTTTAGAGAGTTCTTGAATTCTTCTTGGAACTCTAATTGTCCAACCATTATCTCTAAAATATTTTTTGATCTCACCTATTATTGTAGGTGTAGCAAAAGACGAAAATTCAAATCCCTTAGTTGGATCAAATCTTTCGATTGCATATATTAATCCAATTGATGCGATTTGATATATATCGTCAAAATCTATTCCCCTATTTGTGTATTTTTTGGACAGAATCTCCGCAATATAGAGATGTTCTTCAATCAATATATCGCGAATTTCAATGTCTCTATTTTTGTAGTATTCTTCAAAAAGTTCTTTTCTCTCTTCTTTTGTAAGTCTTCTATCTAAATCATTGTATTCTTTTAAATTCATATTAAACCTAAAGTTCTTTTTCTAGTACTAAAGTGTCTTCTTCAAAATAACTTTTGTCTATTAGATAGTCTATTATAGTCTTTGCAAGAGAGAGTTTTTCACAAGAATTTAGTTTTTCTTCTGAAATTTGTGAAACTTTTATTTTTAAAGATTTTTCTTCGATTTCAAATACAACTTTTATTTCGTCAGATTCTTTTAAATTTAGGCAAATATTTAAAGACTCAGTAAGAGCCATCTTTGTATCTTCAATTTCCTCGATATTTCTATTTAAAGTATTTAAAATGCCTGTAGCCATGAGCCTTGCTGTAGAAAAGTATAGGGCATCATTTGGTAATTTAAATTCTAATACATCCATATTAACCTCTTATTTCAAACATCTCGTCTAGTTGAGTTATTTTAAATAATTTCATTATAGAATTACTTAAATTTTCAATAACTATTTTGTGACCATTGTCTTTAATATTTTTTAGTATAAACATCAAAGATCCAAGTCCTGTAGAGTCTAGATATTTTAAATCCTTGCAATCAAAGAGTATATCTTTTTTGTCCTTATTGTAGAGTTTAAGTGCCTTTTCTTTAAAAGCATTGGTGTTATAAACATCGAGCTCTCCAATTGGATACAAAATTAAAAAATCTTCACTGTCTTTTGTTTCAAGTCTAAAATCCATGTAATTCCTCCTAGTCACCTATATATTTTGCAACAGAAACAACCCTTGAATCTTTTAAATTCATAAGCTTAACGCCACTTGTGTTTCTTCCTTGCAATGAAATATCATCGGTTACAATCCTAATAATTATACCGGAGTCGGCGATAATCATGACGTCGTCTTCTTTGTCTAATACACTTGCTGCTGCAACTTTACCAGTTTTATTTGTAACTTTATATGTTAAAATTCCCTTTCCTGCTCTATTTTGAGCTCTGTATTTTGAAAGGTCTGTAACTTTACCAAATCCATTTTCTGAAACTACGAGCAAGTAGTTGTGATTATCCACTATGTCTGATGAAACTAATTCGTCATCCTCGTCAAGCTCTATTGCCTTAACTCCCATAGTGTTTCTTCCACTCTTTCTAACCTGCTCTTCATTAAATCTAATGGACATTCCCTTTTCAGATACAAGTATTATCTCTTCGTCGTTACGAGTTAAGTGTACTCCTATTAATTTATCGCCTTCATTTAGGTTTATAGCTATTATACCTGATTTTCTTATATTTTTATATTCTTTTGCCAAAGTTCTCTTAATTAGACCGTCTTTTGTCACCATTACAAAATTCATATTTGGATCATATTTCTCAACAGGTATTATTGATGTTACAGTCTCATCTGGCTCAAGTTGCAACAAGTTTACTATTGCAGTTCCCCTTGAAGTCCTTGAGTCCTTTGGTATTTCATAGGCATTTAGCCTAAATACATTTCCAAGATTTGTAAAGAATAAAATTATGTCGTGAGTCGATGTGACAAAAAGTTCTTTTACAAAGTCATCTTCACGCATATTTCCAGAAGAAATTCCCCTGCCACCGCGTTTTTGTGGCTTGTATGTTCCTTCGCTCATTCTCTTTATATATCCAAATTGTGTTAGAGTTATAACTACGTCTTCTTTTTTGATTATGTCGCGCATCTCAATTTCTGAAGCACTCGGTGCTATAACTGTTCTCCTTAGATCTCCATATTTTTCCTTAATTTCAAGAAGCTCATCTTTTATTAATTTCATCAAGACGTCGTTATTTTCAAGAATTTCTCTAAATCTCTTTATATCTTCTTTGAGTTTTTCGTATTCAGCTTCAAGCTTAGTTCTTTCTAGTCCTGTAAGTCTTCTAATTCTCATGTCTAGAATTGCCTGAGACTGAACATCAGTTAAGTCAAATTCGTCTTTAAATTTAGCTTTAACTTCGTCATCATCTTCAGAATTTCTAACTATTTGAATAATTCTATCAATGTTATCAAGTGCAATAAATAGACCCTCAACTATGTGAGCTCTATTTTCTGCCTTGTCTAAATCAAATTTTGTCCTTCTAGTTACTACTTCGACTTGATGATCGACATAGTGTCTTATAAGTTCTTTTAGATTTAAAATTTCAGGTTTTCCATTTACAAGTGCAAGATTTATTATTCCAAATGTGATTTGCATTTGAGTATTTCTGTAGAGTTTATTTAAAACTACATTTGCATTTGCATCTCTTTTTAAATCTATTACGATTTTTATACCATTTCTATTTGAAGAGTCATTTATATTTGAAATACCTTCAATTACTTTATTTTTTGCAAGCTCTGCAATTTTAATTATCAAATTTGATTTATTAACTTGGTAAGGAAGTTCTGTAACTACAATTCTCTGTCTCTTATTAGTTACATTTTCTATTTCTGCAACTGCTCTTACAGTCACCTTTCCCCTGCCAGTTTTATATGCCTTTTTAATTCCATCAGTGCCCATAATTTGAGCTCCTGTTGGAAAGTCAGGTCCTTTTATTATTTCATTTAATTCATCTATTGTAATGTCGTCGTTATCGATGTATGCGATTATCCCGTCTATTGACTCATTCATGTTGTGAGGAGCCATATTAGTCGCCATACCTACGGCAATACCGCTAGATCCATTTACCAATAAATTTGGAAATCTTGATGGAAGTATAACTGGTTCCATCTCGTTTTCATCAAAGTTTGGCTGAAAGTCAACTGTATCTTTATTGATATCTCTAAGCATCTCTTCAGCAAGCCTTGTCATTTTAACTTCTGTATAACGCATTGCCGCTGCGTCGTCACCGTCGATATTACCAAAGTTACCTTGACCATCTACCAAAGGATATCTCGTGTTAAAATCCTGTGCAAGCCTTACTGTTGCTTCATATATTGAAGAGTCGCCATGTGGATGAAATTTACCCATTACATCGCCGACTAGTCTTGCAGATTTTCTGTATCCTCCGCCTGGTGAAAGTCCAAGTCCTTGCATACCATATAAAATTCTTCTGTGTACAGGTTTTAAACCGTCGCGCACATCGGGAAGAGCTCTGGCAACTATTACGGACATAGAATAGTCAAGATAAGAGGACCTCATCTTGTTATTTATATCTACGTTTAAGATTCCCGATTCTAAAAATTTATCTTCGCTCATAAGAAACCCCCATTATGCGTCCACGAAATCTGCATATTCTGCATTTTCGGAGATAAAGTCACGTCTTGGTTCTACTTCATGGCCCATCAACATGTCAAATGTCTCGTCTGCCATCTGTAAATCGTCTATATTTACCCTTAAAAGAAGCCTGTTGTCTGGGTTCATTGTTGTCTCCCAAAGCTGTTCGTAGTTCATTTCTCCAAGACCTTTGTATCTCTTTATCTTTACTTTCTTGTCATTATATTCTTGCATTACAAGTTTGAGCTCTTTGTCATTGTGACAGTATCTCAAAATTTTATTTCCCTTTTCGAGACCATAAAGTGGAGCCTGTGCAACATATACGTGACCTTCTTCTATAAGAGGTCTCATATATCTAAAGAAGAATGTCAAAAGAAGTGTCATTATGTGGGCACCGTCTACGTCGGCATCGGTCATTATTATGATTTTATTGTAGCGAAGTTTTGAAATGTCAAATTCATCGCCTATTCCAGTGCCAAATGCCGTTATCATTGCTCTAATTTCTGCTGAATTTAATATTCTATCGAGCCTTGCTTTTTCTACATTCATAATTTTACCTCTAAGAGGCAAAATTGCTTGATAGTCTGAATCTCTTCCGTCCTTTGCAGAACCGCCAGCTGAATTACCTTCGACGATAAATATTTCATTTCTTTCTGGGTCATCATTTTGACAGTCAGCAAGTTTTCCAGGAAGAGTCATGCTCTCTAGTGTATTTTTCTTTCTAGTTAAGTCCCTTGCGCGCCTTGCCGCTTCTCTTGCACGTCTTGCAGAAAGGGATTTGTCCAAAATCTTTTTACCTATCTTTGGATTTTCTTCCAAAAATGCTGCCAATTCTTCAGATAAAACTGAGTCGACAACTCCCCTTGTTTCAGAGTTTCCAAGTTTTGTTTTAGTTTGGCCCTCAAACTGTGGATCTGGAAGTTTTACGCTTATAACTGCAGTAAGTCCCTCTCTTACGTCTTCTCCTGAAAGATTTTCTTCCTTTTCTTTAATTATATTGTTTTTTCTGCCATAGTCATTTAGAGTACGAGTAAGGGCTGATCTAAATCCTGATAGATGAGTTCCTCCCTCTTCGGTATTTATATTGTTTGCAAAAGTTAAAACTACTTCGCTGTAGGATTCTGTATATTGCAAAGCTACTTCGATTGCAGTTTCTTCTCTATTTTCTTCTATATAAATAATTTCGTCGTGAATTGGCTTTTTCTTTTGATTTATATATTCTACGAAAGACTTAATTCCGCCTTCATAGTAATAAACTTCTTCTTTATTGTGTCTTTTGTCTATGAATTCTATCTTTATGCCCTTGTTTAAGAAAGCCATCTCTCTAAATCTCTTTGCTAGAGTTTCAAAAGAGAATTCAGTAGTTTCAAAAATTTCTCCATCGGGTTCAAAGTAAATTGTAGTTCCAGTATCTGATTTATCTACATCTCCAATCACTTCGAGTTCAGTCTTTGCATATCCCCTTGAAAATTCCTGTCTATAAACTTTGCCATCTCTTTTTACTGTAGCAACAAGTCTTGTAGATAGTGCATTTACTACGGATACACCTACCCCGTGAAGACCCCCAGAAACTTTGTAAGCACCGTTGTCGAATTTTCCACCTGCGTGGAGAATTGTAAGTACAGTTTCTACTGTGGATTTGCCAGTTTGTGGGTGTTTTTCTACTGGAATACCAGAACCATTATCAGAAATTTCAACGAAACCCTCTTCGTTTATCCTAATAATAATGTGATCACATATACCGGCAAGTGCCTCGTCTATTGAGTTATCTACAACTTCATAAACTAAATGGTGCAGTCCCTTTGGTCCTGTAGAACCAATGTACATCCCCGGTCTTTTTCTTACTGGTTCAAGACCTTCTAAGACCTGGATGTCGCTGGCACCATAATGCCTATCTGTTTTTGCCATATTTTCTCCTATCTAAATAATTCTTCCATCACTAATTTGGAAAAATTCTGCATCTATATTCTGCAAATACTTATTTACTTCTGTCGTCGTTATAAATGTCTGTATATTTTTTAAAGAATATATAAAGTATCTCCTTCTGTTAAAATCCATTTCTGAAAATACATCGTCAAGCAGAAGAATTGGATACTCATTATATAAACTTTTAATTAAATCTGTCTCCGATAATTTGAGACTCAAAACTATGCTTCGCTGCTCGCCTTGGGATCCATATACTTTGGATGAAAGTCTATTTATTTTAAAATCCAAATCGTCTCTGTGAGGGCCAATTGTCGTGTACTTTTTCTCCAAGTCCTCATCTAAGCTATTTTCTAAAAGATTTAAATAATTTTCTTTTAGCTTTTCTTCATCTAAGACTATTGGAACTGTCGAAAGATAAGTTATATTTAAGTCGTCTCCAGAGATATTTTTGTAGTGATACTTTGCAAATTCATTTAATTTTTTAATTGTGCGAAGCCTCATTATAATTATCTTTGTGCCAGCCTTTGCGATTTCTCTATTGTAAATATCCAATAAATTTTTGTCCATTTTTATCTTTAGAAGTTTATTTCTTTCAAATAAAATTTTTCTATATCTCTGATTGTAATAATCGTAGGAAGGCTCGACATTTAAAAGTATCTCATCTAAAAATTTTCGTCTATTCCCCGGTGAATATTTTATCATATTTAAATCTTCTGGACTAAATATAACTGCAAACCTTGATTTTCGATAATTCAAAGCGCTAACTTTTTCTTCATTTATATAAAATTTTTTGTTCTCGTTTTGAAAGATTTCAACTCTATAATCATCCTTGTAATCCTTATTTAAGTATCTAGTGATTATACTTGAACTATCTTCTCTAATTTTTATAAGTTCGCTATCTTTTGCATTTTTAAAGCTCTTTGACTTTACAGACATATAAATTGCCTCGATCAAATTTGTCTTTCCCGAAGCATTTGGTCCATATATTATATTTATATTTGAACTTGGTCTAAAACTTAGATTTTTGTAATTTCTAAAATTTAGAAGCTTTAAAAGCTCGAGTTTCATTTCTCACCAATTTCGACAATATTTCCGTCAAATTCAATTTCATCTTTTGGATAGAGCTTTTTGCCCCTTCTCGTTTCGACTTCTCCATTTACCTTTACGAGTCCTTCTTTAATTACACTCTTGGCAAGTCCTCCAGTATCGCAAAGTCCTGAAAATTTAAGGAGGGAGTCAAGTTTTATAAATTCGTCTTCTATTTCAATAATTCTTTTTTCCATATTATCCCGCCAATCTTACAGGTAAAACTAAATAAATATAACTGTCATCTTCCACTTCAGTTATTATGAGTGGATTTACAGAATCCATAAAGTTTAGCATAATATCTTCAGTCTCTAAAGTTTTTACTCCGTCTAAAATGTACTTTGAATTAAAGGCAATCTTTAAACTTTCAGAATTTTCTGAAGTTTCTACCTTTTCAAAGACATCTCCAATCTCGGAGTTACTCTTAATTTCAATTAAATTATCTTCTATATTAAACTTTATTAAATTTGCCCTGTCTTCCCTTGCAAGTAGAGATGCTCTTTCTACTGCCGATTGAAACTCGTGTCTATTGACTTTGCAGCTTATAATATTATCATCTCTTAATAGACCGTTGTAGTTAAAAAATTCACCGCTCAAAAGAGTTGAATAAAATACAGTGTTGTTAAATGAGAAGATTATATTATTTCTAGAAATTTTTATATCTATTTCACTTTCGTCATCTAAAATTTTTACAAGTTCATTTAATGATCTCGATGGAATTATGATTTGATTTTCAAAATCGCTATTTTTAACTATCTTTTGAATTGCCATTCTAAATCCGTCCAGTGCTACAAAGTTTATAAAATCTCTTTTTATATCCATTAAAACACCTGTAAAAATAATTCTAGTTTCATCTTGAGAAACTGCAAAAGTTGTCTTTCTTACAGTATTTTTAATTTGACTAGATGTAAGCTTTAGACTTTTGTATTCGTCAATTCTCGGTAAATCTGGATAATCTTCAGCATTTTGAACGCTAATATTAAATATAGATTCACCGCATCTCAAATTCATATTGTAATTTTCTACATTTATATCGACTAAATCATTGTTTAATTTTCTTATAATATCTCCAAATAGTCTAGAGTTAATTACTATATTTCCCTCTTCTTCAACTATACAGCTACATTTTGTTTCAATACTAATTTCAGTATCAGTTGCAGTTAAAGTAAGTGTGTTTTCACTTGCACTTAATTTAATTCCTTCTAATATTTGCATTGTTGTCCTAGCAGAAATTGCTTTTTGAACTATTTGGATATGTCTAGCCAATTCTTTTCTATTTATGCGTATTTTCATATTTCCTCCTAGAAAATAGTATATTAAATAGTAATAATAGTAGGGCCTGTGAATTTGTTGATAAGTTATCCTAACCGCTATTAATATTAACTTATTAACTTTGATAAAATGTGGATAACTTTTAATAACTCAGAAGTTATCCACTAGTCTTTAATTTCCTTAATCAAATTAGTTATCTCTATTTTAAATACTGGGTCATTTTCCATATCATTTTCTATCTTGTCATAGGCGTGAATTACAGTTGAGTGATCGCGCCCTCCAAATACATCTCCTATTTTAGGAAGACTAAGATCAGTTAGCTCTCTTGTAATATACATGGCTATTTGCCTTGGATAAGCTATCGCCTTAGTTCTCTTTTTAGAGTCCATATCTTCTATAGTGATGTCGTATTTTTTTGAAATAACAGATTTAATGTATTCTCCTGTAATTTTCTTTTTGGCCTTACTTTCGTATATATCTTTTAAAACAATGGCTGCACTATCTACTGAAATTTCTGAATCAGTTAGCTTTGAGTAAGCCATAACCTTAGATAGAGCTCCTTCAAGTTCTCTGATATTGCTCCTTACATTTTCTGCGATAAAGTAAATTACCTCTTCAGATACATCAAAACCTTCAGAATCTGCCTTGTTTTTTAGAATAGCAATTCTCGTTTCAAGATCTGGTGCAGAAATATCTACTACAAGCCCCCATGCAAATCTTGAAACCAACCTCTCTTCAAGGGATTTTATTTCCTTAGGTGGCTTATCTGATGTAAGCACGATTTGCTTGTTTTGCTCGTGAAGTTCGTTAAAAGTATGGAAAAATTCTTCCTGAGTCCTGTCTTTATCAGCTATAAACTGAATATCATCAATTAATAATAGATCTACTTTTCGATATTTGTGTCTAAATTCTTCATTTTTATTAGTTTGAATTGAATTTATAAGTTCATTGGTAAACTGCTCACTAGTTACATATAGTATTTTTTTAGTTGGGTCTTGGCCCAGTACAAAGTGGCCTATAGCCTGCATTAAGTGAGTTTTGCCAAGTCCAACTCCACCGTATATAAATAGAGGATTTGAAAAAGAATTTCTTGGATTCTCGTAATTCTCAGCAACGGCAAGAGCTGCAGCATGGGCAAATTCGTTACTTTTGCCAACTACAAAAGTTTCAAAAGTATATTTTGGATTGAGTCTTGTTGAATTTAAAAATGACTTATTGACAAATGATGCTGGAGTCATGTTTTCGGCTTCTGCTTCGGATATAATCGTCACATCAAAATCTATTCCCGTAACGTCTTTAAGTGCTGAAACCACGATGTCAAAGTGTCTTTTATTATTAGCAAGATAATCTCTGATAAAGTCAGAAGGAACTGTAATTATTATACTTTTATTGTCGTAGTCTACTGATTTAGGCAGCATTCTAGAAAACCAAGTAGAATAAGTAACTTGAGACATGGATTTCTTTTCCAATTGCTTTAAGAAAGATTCCCACATAGTGGAAAGTTTTGGATCCATATTTCCTCCTTTATTAACAATTTATGATTGTTTAAAAATTAATATGTATAAAGTTATCAACATATGTTGATAGACTGTTGATAACAGAGATATCAACAGTCTATTTTTTGTAAAATGTTTATATCTATACTGTAATAACAGTGAAATTACTAAAAACTAAAAAATATAAATAAACTTATCAACAACTTATGCACAAAATGTTAATAAATTTATTTATAAACAGTTTTATTTTTATCTACATACATATAATATTTATCCACATATATTTTAACAAATATGACCATACTTATCAACATCTTGACTTTGTAGGAGTCAATGTTTGAGCTACTTCTATAAAGTTTTAAATATTTTTTTAATGACATTCTTTACTATGTTTAGTTTTTATTTATTAAAAGATAAAAAAATATATATAATGTAGAAAATGCTTCTAAACTCTTGACAACTTGGGCTTTTCTCAATAAAATAGTAAAGATGAAATGAGGTGAATACAATGAAAAGAACATACCAACCTAAAAACAAACAAAGAAAAAGAGAACACGGTTTTCGTGCAAGAATGAGAACTAAATCAGGTAGAGCAGTGTTGAGCGCTAGAAGAAGAAAAGGTAGAAAGAAATTATCAGCTTAAGTTAAAAATGAAGGATTGTTATTTAAAGAAAAATAGTGAATTTCAAAGAGTGTATCACGCGCGCAATATTTCTGGATCTAAGTATCTTACTTTATTTACTCTAAAAAACAACAGAGACTATCCGAGAATTGGCATTACTGCCACTAAAAAGGTGGGAAATGCTGTAAAGAGAAATTTTGTAAAGAGAAGGCTAAAAAGTATATGTCGCGACAATTATGACAAATTAAAAGGCGGATATGACTATGTATTTGTCGTAAAGAAAGGCGCTTGTGAAGCAGTCTTTAAAGATCTTAGATACTCTTATTTGAATGTCTTAAAGAGACAAAAGAAGGTGAAGTAATTTTTGAAAAGAATTTGCATGATTTTGATTCGTTTTTATCAAAAGGTTATTTCAAGATATATTCTTGTTGGTAGACACTGCAGATTCACGCCTACATGTTCACAATATAGTTATGAAGCCTATGAAAAGTATGGGTTTTTTAAGGGAACTTACCTTTCTATTAGAAGGATTCTAAGATGTAACCCATTTCACGAAGGCGGATACGATCCTCTCATTTAATATTGGAGGAAATAATTAATGAATTTCATTAGTACTATACTAGGTAGTTTTGTTAGGCTGATTTATAATTTTCTTGTTGGGGTAATACCGCAAGAGCCAGCCAGCATGTCTTTTTATGCGCTATCTATAATTATTGCTACTATCATTATTAAGGTACTTATTTTGCCACTTAATATTTCTCAGACTAAAAATCAAAAGAAGATGGCAAAGCTCCAACCTCAAATTATGGAGCTTCAAAGAAAGTACAAAAATGATCCACAGACCCTTGCAGCAAAGCAACAGAAGCTTTACAAGGAATCTGACTACAAGATGAGTGCAGGTTGTCTTCCAATGATTATAACTCTTGTAGTTTTAATGGCATTTTATAGGGTATTTTTATATCCTCAAACTTATGTATTTACCGAGCCAGGTGTATATGAATCTATTAGCAAAAGCTTTTTTCACATTGCCGACTTGGACTTACCAGATAAGACTTTGATTATGCCGCTTGTAGCTGCTGTAACTACTTTCTTAGTTAGTTTTATCACTAGTAAAAACCCTGCAACTCAAAATGCTGGAGCTGGAGCAGATCAAGCTCAATCTATGATGAAATCAATGATGATTGTAATGCCAATTATGATCTTTATCATGGGTAAAAATTTTGCCGCAGGTCTTGTAATTTATTGGACAGTTTCTAATATATTTGCCATTGTTCAACAACTGATAACTAATAAGATTGTTAAAGACGAAGTTGAAGAGGTTAATGAAAAATAATGAATTATGTAATTAAAACGGGAAAATCCGTAGATGAAGCAGTAAGAGAGGCTCTTAATGAGCTAAATGTTACTCGTGAAGATGCGAATATCGAAGTTTTGGAAGAAGGTCAAAAGGGATTTTTGGGACTTATCGGTTCTAAAGATGCCACTGTCAAAGTTTCTAAAAAGACAGATGACACTAAGAGCATTTTAAACGAGATTTTTAGCGAAAATATTGAACCAGAGAAGAGCCAAGAGGACGTTTACGAAAGTGAACCTGAAATTGAAAATAATGTTTTTCATGATGAAAGTGAAGTTATAGAAAAAACAGATAGAACAGAAGAAATAGATGAGGATCAAATAATAGTTGAGACTGCAAATGAATTTATGACAAAGATCCTCGACACTTTCGAACTTCAAAATGAAATGAAGGTAGTTTTGGAAGATGATAATCTCAAAGTAAATGTGCTTGGAGATGAAAATAAACTTGGAATTTTGATAGGAAAAAGAGGAGTTACTCTAGATTCTATTCAATATATTTTGAGTTTAATTGTAAACAAGAAATCTTCAAGATATATAAGGGTTACTTTGGACACAAGTGGATACAGAGAAAAGAGGAAGAAAACTTTAGAAGAGCTTGCTAAAAAGCTTGCAAATAAAGTTATTAAATCTGGAAGACCTGTAAGACTTGAGCCAATGAACACTTATGAGAGAAAAATCATTCACACTTCACTTCAAGATTTTGAGGGAGTTATAACTCATTCTGAGGGAAAAGACCCATTCAGAAAAGTTGTCATTCAAAAAGAAAGAAAATATTAAGAAGAGGCCTTAAGGCTTCTTGAAATTTTTAACAAAGCTAAAGAAATATTGTCTCATTACAGAAATTGGATGATATTTCTTCAAAGCTTTGTGATTTTCTAAGTAATCTATAGAGGCCTTAAAAGGCTTCTTTTTTGTTTGACATAAATGTAGTATTATAGATAAAAGATATTTATCTAATTTTAAAGGAATGATTTTATGGAAAACTTAAACGACACTATCGCTGCCATTTCGACGGCAGTAGGCGAGGCAGGAATCGCCATTGTAAGAGTTAGTGGCGAGGATAGTATTGATATTATAGATAAGATTTTTGTTGCAAAAAACAAAAAGAAGATGAGAGATGCTGAAAATAGAAAGTTTATCTATGGTCATATTTATGATAAAGATAAGCCCATAGATGAAGTTTTAGCAGTAAAAATGCTAGGTCCTCATTCATATACAGCTGAGGATATAGTTGAGATCCACTGTCACGGCGGCGTTGTCGCAGTTAAGAGAATTTTAAATTTGATTTTAGAAAATGGAGCAAGACTTGCCAAGAGAGGAGAATTCACCAAGAGAGGATTTTTAAACGGAAGAATTGACCTCACTCAAGCCGAGGCCATAATCGACATGATAAAGTCAAAGACAGATGTTTCTTTCGATATTGGTTTAAACCAATTAAGTGGTTCTCTAAGTGAAGTTTTTAACTCCATGCAAGATGAACTCATTTCTATGCAAGCTCTTATTGTTGCAAATATTGACTTTCCAGATGATGAGATTGAAGATGCAACTTATGAAGAGCTAGACAATAGATATCAAAAAATTATTGGAAAAATAGATAATCTACTCGATAATTCTAAAAATTCAAGGCTTCTAAGAGATGGAATTAATACAGTTATTCTTGGAAAGCCAAATGTCGGCAAGTCATCTCTTTTAAATGGACTTTTGAGATACGACAGGGCAATTGTTACAGATATTGCGGGAACTACAAGGGACATTATAGAAGATTACATTAATCTTGATGGAGTTCTTTTAAAAATTACAGATACTGCAGGAATACGCGAAACTGAAGACAAGGTCGAAAAGATTGGAGTCTCAATTGCAAAGGATAAAATTAAGGATGCAGATCTTATAATTGCTATATTCGACTTGTCGCGCGAGTTTGATGATGATGACAGAGAGATTTTAAATTTAATTAAAGATAAAAAACACATAACTATTTTAAATAAAGACGATTTACCTCAAGAAATAAGTGATAAAGATATTGAAAAGAATTTTGGCAAAAACTTTTTAAAGCTCTCTGTAATAGAAAATAAGTCTATACTAGAGATAGAAAATTTGATTAAGGATATGTTTTTTGATGGTGAAATAAAGATTTCTCAAGATGCAGTTTTATCTAATATAAGGCATATCAATGCTTTAAAGGAAGCTAAAAAGGATTTAGAGGCTGTTAAGAGAGGGATCGACGAGAAGGTATTTTTGGATCTAGTTGCAGTTGATCTTGAAAATGTGATTAATCATATATCAGAAATTACGGGTGCCATAACTACTGAGGATATTTTGGACCGAGTATTTTCTGAATTTTGTATTGGAAAGTAGGTATAAATGGCAGAAATCAAATATTTTGAAGCGGGAGATTTTGACACTGTAGTTATTGGTGCAGGACATGCAGGAAGCGAAGCTGCTCTTGCAGCTGCAAGACTAGGTGCAAAGACTCTATTATTAGTTACAAATCTCAATGCAATCGCACAAATGCCGTGCAATCCAAATATTGGAGGAACTGGAAAGGGCCACTTGGTTCGCGAAATTGACGCACTGGGTGGAGAGATGGCGAAGGTAATTGATGAGACTTTTATTCAGTCTAGAATGTTAAATACTTCTAAGGGTCCAGCTGTTCACTCACTTAGAGTTCAAGCTGACAAGAGAAGATATCATGAAGTGATGAAGAGAGTCTTGGAAAATGAAGAGAATTTGTATCTAGTAGAAGACGAGGCAGTAAGGATTTTACGAGATGGCAACAAGATAACTGGAGTTTTAACTAGAGATGGTGCAAAATATAACACTAAGACTGTAGTTCTTTGCACTGGAACTTATCTTAGATCTAGAATATTTATGGGCGAAGTCAACTTTTCTTCAGGACCTAGTGGATTTGGACCTGCAAATCACCTTTCTAAATCTCTTGAGGAAGATTTTGGATTAGAGCTTTTGAGACTTAAAACTGGAACTCCTGCTAGGGTTCTTAGAAAATCAATTGATTTTTCTACTATGAAACCTCAATATGGAGATGAAAAAGTTGTTCCTTTTTCTTTTTCAAATATTGCAAAGGATATGAATAAAGACCAAGAGCTATGCTATTTAACTTATACAACTAAAGAGTGTCACGACATTATAAGAGATAATATAGATAGATCTGCACTTTCACTTGGAGACATTGAAGGAAGAGGTCCAAGATACTGCCCTTCAATTGAAGATAAGGTTATGAGATTTAGCGACAGAGACTCTCACCAAGTTTTTATTGAACCAGAGGGACTTACTACTGATGAGATGTACATTCAGGGGGTTTCGTCATCTCTTCCAGTTGAAGTACAACAACAGTTTTATAAAAAGATAATAGGACTTGAAAATTGTAGAATTTTAAGACCCGCTTATGCAATTGAGTACGATGCAATTGATGCGACACTTCTTACAAGATCTCTTGAACACATGGACTACAAGGGAATGTTTTTCGCTGGCCAAATCAACGGTTCAAGTGGATATGAAGAGGCCGCTAGTCAAGGAATAGTTGCTGGAATTAACGCCGCGTTAAAAGTTAAAGGAGAAGATCCATTTATATTGGATAGATCTGAGGCATACATTGGAGTATTAATCGACGACTTAGTTACAAAGGGTACTAGGGAGCCTTACAGAATGATGACATCGCGTGCTGAATATAGACTTACACTTCGCCAAGACAATGCAGACCTTAGACTCACTCAAAAGGGTCGAGATCTTGGTCTTGTAGATGACGAAAGGTACGAGGGTTTTATTTATAGAAAAGAAGGAATTGAGAGAGAAATTGAGAGGATAAAAAAAGTAAAGGTAACTCCAACTGCTGAAAATAACGAGATACTTAAAAAAATCGGCTCAACTGACCTTACTAACACTTCCTCAGTCTATGAACTCATAAAAAGACCCGAACTTGACTACAAAAAACTCGCAGTGTTTGATCCAGAAAGGCCAGAAGTACGCGACGATATAATTAGAAATGTCGAGATAGAAATTAAGTACGAAGGATATATCAAAAAGCAGGAAATTCAAATTAGACAGTTTAAAAAACTTGAAAATAAGATTTTGGATAAAGATATTGAGTACAATGAGATTGAAGGTTTAAGAAACGAGGCTAAAGAGAAATTATCAGATATAAGACCAGAGTCCATTGGACAGGCCTCTAGAATTACTGGAGTTTCACCTGCGGATATAAATGTCCTTTTAATTTACTTGGAACACAAGAGGAGACAAAATGAAGCTAGCTGATTATTTTAACCAGTACAATTTGAGCACAGAAAATATAGAAGAATTTGAAGAGTTTAAGAAATTTTTGTTGGAGTACAATGAACATACAAATTTAACTCGAATAACTGATGACGACGACTTCAATGTAAAGCACTTTTTGGACAGCCTATCAATTTTTAGAACTAAGCTAATTGATCACGAAAAAAAAATAATTGACATAGGCACGGGAGCTGGATTTCCTGGAATTCCTCTAAAATTATACGACAAGACTCTCGATATCACACTTTTAGATTCATTAAAAAAGAGAATAGATTTTTTAAATTTAGTTATAGAAAAATTTAATTTAAAAAATATTGAGGCTATTCACGCGAGGGCAGAAGAGATTGCCAGAGATCCAATTTATAGAGAGCAATATGATATAGCAATATCTAGGGCTGTGGCAAATCTTTCGACTCTAAGTGAATATGCACTTGGATTTGTAAAAGTTGGGGGTTATTTTATTTCCCAGAAGGGACCTGAATACAAAGAAGAGTTAAAAGAGGCAGAAAACGCGATAAAGACAATGGGCGCAGTTGTAGAAGAAGTTATAGAAGTTCCACTGCCAAACGACATTGAACATTACTTGGTCGTTCTAAAGAAGATTAAATCGACAAATAAAAAATATCCAAGGGGCGGAGGAAAACCTCGCAAAAAGCCACTTTAAAATAAATGCTTCACATAGAATGCTCTACGTGGAGCATTTTTTATAAAGCTTTTATTTGGATAAGATTAGTTTTAAATTTATTAAAAGAAATTATGTTATCTAAATAATTTATATAATATAAACAGAATAAATTATACAATATAAATTAAAATTTTTTGTGTGCATTTAAATTCTAACAACTATGCTCTACGTAGAGCATATAAATCAAAAAATTTATTAGTTTGTTATATAAAAGATTAAAAATTATAAAGTTTACTATGTTTTATAAATTTAAAAAAGTTAGATTGAAAAAATCAACTCAAAATTAATTTACTAAGAAATGTGACAATAAATCTAAATTCATTGTTTTAAATCTACTCATTCTAAACTAATATTTTAAAAAATAAGTTTTAATACAATGCTTTACGTAGAGCATTTGAATTTGAAAATATAGTTAAAAATTAATCTTAAAACAAAGATGAATAAGTTCATACTCACAAGAGAAAAAAATTACAAACTAACTTCTTTTAAGAATTTTGATTTTTAGAGAGTTTCCTTACAAGTAAATTTCATACAATTCCCAAAAAAATTAGATTTATTTGGAAATTGTTATTTTTAAAACACTAAAAAATGCTCCACGTAGAGCATTTTTATTTTTTTGGGATAATTTTATTTTAAATATAAGTTGTAACGTATTTTAAATTGAACTCAAACATGATATCATTATAAGTAGAAATGAGGTAAGAAATGTCCGCAGTAATTACAACTTTTAATCAAAAAGGCGGCGTAGGCAAGACTACAACAGTGGTTAATCTTTCAGCCGCTCTGGCTTTAAAGAACAAAAAAGTTCTCGTAGTGGATATGGATCCACAAGGAAATTCTACTTCGGGACTTGGATTATATGAATTTGACAACAATATATACGACTTTTTAATTGAAAAAAATAGAGACTCAATATACAAGACTAAGACTGAAAACTTGGACATTATACCGGCAAGTGGAGAATTTGCAGGGGTTGAGATTGAGCTTGCAAAAGAGGGAGAATGGCAATTTAATTTGAAAGAAATGATAGATCAAGTTAAAGATGATTATGACTATGTAATAATTGACTCTCCTCCTTCTTTAGGAATTTTATCAATGATGAGTTTGGTAGCAAGCGATAAAATTTTAATACCAGTGCAATGTGAGTATTATGCTTTGGAGGGAGTTTCTCAACTTATGGATACAATTGCCCTAGTTAGAGAAAACTTCAACAAAGACTTGGGGATACTCGGCGTTGTGATGTGCATGTTTGACGGAAGGACAAACCTTTCTCTACAAGTAGTAGACGAGGTCAAAGGATTTTTTAAGGATAAGGTCTTTAGATCAGTCATTCCAAGAAATGTTAGACTTGCAGAAGCTCCAAGTTTTGGAATGAATATATTTGAGTACGATAAAAATTCTAAAGGTGCGAAAGCCTATCTTAGTTTGGCAAAAGAAGTAATGGGTGAAATAAATGACTAAAAGGAAAGGTCTTGGCAGAGGTATAGGAAACTTTTTGGCCTCCAGTGAGCAAATACGAGAAGTTATTGAAGATGAAAATAGCAAACTCAGGGATGTTGAAATTGAAAAAATTATTCCAAACCCCGATCAACCTCGTAAGAAATTCGAAGAAAAAGAGATACAAGAGCTTTCTAAATCAATCGAGAAATATGGCATAATTCAGCCACTTCTTTTAAGAGAAGATGAAGATAAATATGTGATAATTGCAGGCGAAAGGCGATTTAGAGCTGCCAAAATGGCTGGGCTTAAAACTGTTCCTGCTATTATAAAAAATATTTCTGAGGATGTATCTGATAGAATTTCTATAATTGAAAACATTCAAAGGCGAGATTTAAATCCTGTAGAAGAGGCAATGAGCTACAGGCATATTTTGGATGCGCAAAATATGACGCAAAAAGAGTTGGCAGATGAAATAGGCAAAAGTAGACAGTATGTGGGAAATACTATTAGGCTTTTAAACCTAGATCCTAGAGTTTTAAAACTTCTAGAAAATGGCGATATAAGCACATCTCATGGCAAAAATCTTCTGTCTATCAAAGACAAGGATGAGCAGTATAAAAAGGCTCTTAAAATTGTAAAAGAGACTTTGCCAGTTAATGAAAATAAGAAAAAAACCAAAACTTATGACAAGAAATTAGATTTATTTAAAGAAAAAGTAAGAGATGATTTAACTTCAAAATTAGGCACAAAAGTAATGTTTAAAGAGAGAGGAAAAAAAGGAAAGATTGAAATTGAATATTATAGCGAAGAAGATCTTTCTAGGATTGTAGATATTATATTGGAAGGGAATTAAAAAGAATGGAAAGATTCTACACAACTTATTTGGTTTCTGCTTTTTCGGACAGGCCCTTTATGGGAAATGCGACAGGTGTAGTGATAGATGATTGGAATTTAACCGACTTAGAGATGCAAAATATCGCCCGAGATTACAATCAATCCGTCATGGTATTTGTCAAAAAGCTCGACGTCGGCAGATACGCGACTAGATTTTTTACACCTTTTGAAGAAATAAATCTGTGCGGCCACGGCACTATAGCTACATTTTATGCACTTGCTGAAAATGAATATATAAAACCAGATGACAATGGAATAATAAAAATAATACAACACACTAAAATAGACAAAATTCCAGTGGAACTTGAATACAGAAATCGCAAAATTAAAAATGTATATATGAATTTAAAGTTAAAAGAGTTTGAAGGTATTAAAGATTTAAATGTAGTAGATAGAGTGATAGATATATTGGGAATAAAAAAGGAAGATATTGGTCTAAAGATTGCAGAGAATGCGAAGATAGAGATGATATCTACTGGAGCAAAGGATATTCTCGCTCCTGTAAAAGACTACGACACACTTTCTAAAATCAAATTAGATGAGAAAGAAGCTTTTAAACTGACAGAAGAGATGGACTGCATATCTATACACGCTTTTACAACGGATGATGGAATAAATGTAAGTCAAAGAACTTTTTCTCCTCGAATTAGAGTCTGCGAAGAATTGGGAAGTGGGACATCCACTGCAGCAACTATGTATTATCTATCTAAAAATAAAATAAATCGAGATGAATATATAATTGCGACACAAGGAACAGTACTTGGCAGAACGTCAAGAGTAGTTGCACTTTTAAATGGAGAAACTGACTATGTTAGAGTTGGCGGAAGGGCATATGTATTTATGAATGGAGTTTTGAAAATATAATGAGTAGACGTAAAAAATCATCCAATAGGTCGAAAATAGTCATTATAGTTTTTTTTGCTATACTTCTCATATTTTCCGCAACACTTATATCCTCTAGAAATAAATTGGTTGATATAAATAGTAAAGACGTAGATTATATTGAGATTATTTCAAATAAAACTAATAATATGAAAAACATCAAAGATAAAAAAGATGTTGAAAAGATTGTAAAAAGATTAAATAAGCTAAGAGGAAAGCAGGCAAATAAAGATACAAGTGGAGAGATTATAAGTTATATAAATGTGTATTTCGTAAGTGGTAACAAAATCTCCTTTGTAAAGACTGGACTCACACTTAGAGTAAATGACATTTACTACAATTTAAGTGGAGGCAATTCAAAAACTTTTGACAATATAGTTGAAGAATTTACAAAATAGATCCAAAGGGGTCTATTTTTTTATGCTTTAAAATCGATTCTATGAGCTTTTTATTTAATATTAGTATAATTCTATTAAAATGGGTTCAAATTTAAAATAAGAAGTGTTTTGAAGCTGTATTGAGTTTTATGAAAATAAGAGCTAAATTTTAAATCAATTTAAAATTAAATCACATTTTGTTAATTAAAATTATGATGATTAACTTATTTTTATATGGAAATAATATTTAATTTTTATGCTCCTTTTATTTTTTTAATTTTTTAAAATGAACGACTTTTTAAGAATACATATAAAATATTTTATCTAGTATTTTGAATTTTTATATTTTTAAATATAGTTTATTAAAGTTTAAACGGTCGTGAAATTTAAACTTAACTATAATATTATGTAAATATTTTAAAATCAGAGATGATAACCTCTTAAATAACTACAGTTTTACATTTATTCTAATAAATCGTAGATATTTTATTAGAATTTTAAATTTGAATATGATTTTATCAAATGATCATTATTTTATTTTTTACAATAATTTTTATAATATTTAGATTTTTTAGTTTTTTTAAAATTATGATTATATTTTATTTTAAAATTTATTTTAAGTTAGTCCTCTTTTTTTACTATATTTTAGTTGTTATTTTTATTTGATATATAATTATAATTTTTCTATTTTACTTAAATTTATGATTTTTATAATTTATATTCAAAATTTTTTTGTAAAATTATCCACAATATAAATTATTTTGTTTAATAAATTAATTTATATTTACAATTATTAGTTTAATATACTG
>JASBZH010000020.1 GCA_029983555.1 Peptoniphilus sp.
ATAGAAAAGAAAATGTAGTTTTTTTAAACTACAACATTATTATACGAGGAGGTGGATCATGGCTACTATTATAATAATTGTGATTGTAGTTTTAATTCTATTGTTTGTCGTTTCAAATTACAACTCACTTGTAAAACTTAGAGAAATGGTCAAAAATTCAATGGCAAATATTGCAGCTCAAGTTGAATCTAGGTGGGATGCTGTAAGTAGTTTAATTGATGCGACTAAAAAATATTCAGATTATGAAGCTAATATTTTAAGTGATATAACTATGCAAAGGACGAATATTGACAGGGATGCATCTGTTAAAGATGTTGAAAAAGACGACGATATGTTTTCAAAAGCACTTACTAGAATTAACGCTGTTGCAGAGGCTTATCCTAACTTGAAGGCTTCTGAAGTTTATAAGACGACTATGAATTCTATTAATTCTTATGAAGAAAATGTCCGCATGTCTAGAATGGTATATAATGACACTGTCACAAAATTAAATACAAAAATACAAAGTTTTCCATCAAATATTGTAGCATCGATTTTTGGATTTAGAAAGGAAGAGTACTTTAAAAATACCGAATCTAAAAAAGAAATGCCATCTTGGTAGGTGACGATTATGAAAAAATTTTTAACTTCACTATTTGCGTTCTTATTAGTTTTTCTGTCTTTAACTTCAGATGTATTTGCAAGTGTGGATATGCACTCAATAGATTTAGAGGTTAGACTTCACGAAGACGGCTCTGCTAATGTTCGCGAGAAGAGATCTTTTTACACAGATGAAGGCACAGAAAATTTCATTTCTCTTGGCAATATGGGAGAGACTGAACTTTCAGATGTAAAAGTATTTGATGAATCTGGAAATCTTCTTGAAAAAGTCGACAATTGGGATATTAATGCAACTAGAGAAGAAAAAGCAGGTAAATATGGAGTTATTGACAAAGGTGATGGATATGAAATTTGCTTTGGGTTTGGAGAATACGGAGAGCACACTTTCGTAACTGAGTATAATCTTTCAAATTTTGTGTTCAACTTGCAAGATAACTATCAAGCTTTTTACTGGCAATTTTTAAATGATGGAATGAATCCAACAAATAGCGCGAGTGTAAAAATCTACAATGACGTGGGACTTTTGTATTCAAATCCGAGTACGAGACTTTGGGGATTTGGCTACACTGGACAGACCCAAATAAATGATAAGTACCTCTATGCGTATACTGAAGAACCAATGTCTTCACAAAATTACATGGTTCTTCTTGGGATTTTTGAGGGAAAGGTTTTTAACACTTCAAATAATCAAAATTGGACTAGCGAAGAGTTAATAGATAAGGCCATGAATGGTGCATCTTTAAATAATAATGAAAACAGCAATGAAAATTACAGAGGTGAGTCTCTAGGTTCCAAAAATACTCTTGGTTCAAATACATTTTTTAAATTTATGACTGGTCCTTTTCCAGTAATTATCGCATATATAGTGGGTCTATTTTTTCTATTTGCTTTTGGTCTAATTATGAAGGATAAAAAGAGTGAAGTAGAAGAAAGGGATGTAGATATAAAAGAATTACCATACTATAGAAATGTTCCAGACAAAGATTTTGCTAGAACTTACAAACTATTTTATCCAGAGATGGAGGATGTACTCAGTGCATATATATTGAAGTGGGTTTTTGAAAAGAGGCTAGTAGAGCGAAAAGATAAAGTCGGATTTATCTTTAAAAGAGATAGCTTAAGTTTAATAATTGAAGATAAAGGTGAATTTGACAACGATGTTGAAAGAGATCTTTGGGATTTAGTTATAGATGCAAGCGGCGATGACAACATCCTTTCAGAAAAAGAATTTACAAAGTATATAAAAAAACACTATTCGAGATACAGTGCTTTGGAGGATACTATAAATATATATTCAAAAGAATATCTAGATTCTATTGGCGGGTATGAAGTTGTTGATAAGAAAGCTTTGGGCATTTTTAAATACAAGAAGACTTATGAAACTGATGTGGCTTTTGAGTTAAAAAAGAAAATCTATGGATTTAAAAAGTATTTAGAAGACTTCTCGCTTTTATCTGAAAGGGAAGTAAAAGAAGTTGCACTTTGGAAGGACTATCTAATATGGGCGGCTTGTTTTGGAATTGCAGAAGAAGTTTACGATCAGCTTAAAATTGTCGATCCAGGATATGAAGTTAATGGTGTAGATTTATATACAACCATTATACTTACAAATAGTTTCTCACACAATGTTCAGTCTGCATATGATAGTGCATCATCATCTTATTCAGGTGGTGGAGGTTCATCATTTAGCGGCGGCGGAGGCGGCTCTTTTGGAGGCGGTTCCGGTGGAGGAATTAGATAAAATTTAAAATTTATATATAAAAAAGGCTATGAATTTATTCATAGCCTTTTTGTTAAAATACGATAATTAATTTATAGTATTTTTGACAAAAACTTTTAATTATAGTGATTTTGCAATTTTTTCTGTAAGGTCAATTACTCTTTCTGTATAACCCCATTCGTTGTCATACCAAGAGATTAGTTTGACCATATTTCCGTTTACTGTTGTAAGCTTTGAATCGAAAATTGATGAATGTCTGTTGCCAATAATATCTGTTGATACAAGTTCATCTTCTGAATATTCTAAAATTCCCTTTAGTTCGTTTTCAGAAGCTTTTTTCATTGCAGCATTAATTTCTTCTACGCTAGCTTCTTTTTCAAGTTCAAAAGTAACATCTACAAGAGATCCTGTTGGAACTGGAACTCTTAGTGCAAATCCTGTAAGTATTCCGTCAACTTCAGGAATTACTTTTCCAACTGCTTTTGCTGCACCAGTTGATGTTGGGATAATATTTTCAGCTCCCATTCTTGAACGTCTCATGTCCTTTTTGTGAACTCCATCGTGCATATTTTGGTCATTTGTGTAAGCGTGAACTGTTGACATTAAACCTTTTTTAATTCCAAAGTTTTCAAGCATTACTTTTGTAATAGGGGCAAGACAATTTGTTGTACAGCTTGCGTTAGAAATTATGTCGTGTTTATCTTTGTCATATTTATCGTCATTAACGCCAACAACTACAGTTAAATCGTCGCCCTTTCCTGGAGAAGTGAGTACAACTTTTTTCGCTCCACTTTCTATGTGGCCAATTGCTTGTTCTCTATTTTTAAATGCGCCTGATGAATCTATAACTATATCAATGCCAAGAGATTTCCAATCCATTTCATCTGGTGTTTTTGATTCTACGAAAGTCACTTTTTTTCCGTTTACAATCATTCCATCTTCGACAAATTCGAGTTCGCCAGGGAATTTTCTATAGATTGAGTCAAATTTGAAAAGGTGCATTCTTTCTTTTAAAGTTTTTTCTAAATTTCTTACGGCAACGTGAGTGATATCAAAGTCAGTATCATCTCTAAGTGCCCAAATTCTTAGTGCATCTCTTCCAATTCTTCCAAAGCCCATTATAGCTACTTTTTTATTCATAAAAACCTCCTGAATAATGTTTTTTATCTTTGATATTAATATTATATCTCACAATGTTAGTAAAGTACAATTATATAAATCTTGTTAAAAAATAAAGCACTGCAAATGCAATGCTTTTAAAATTATTCTGGTCTTGAGTTTTTAGATATATATGACAAGAGAAGTGTACCTGGTCCTGTGTGTGATGCTATTGTTATTGATTCGTTTAAAAGGACAATGTCTAAATTTTCATCGTATTCAAGTAGTTTGTCTCTTAAATAAAGTGCATCCTTTTCTGAATTTCCATGAGAAAGAAATACTTTTGATTTAAAATCTCTGTCATAGTATTCTATAAATTTTTTGATTATTTTATTTATTGCCTTTTTTCTCGTTCTCACTTTGTCAGTTTGTACTATTTTTCCAGATTGATTAAGTGTTAAGATCGGATTGATATTTAAAGCTGTTCCAAGTATTGCTTGAGATTTGGATATTCTTCCTCCTCTTTGCAAGAAAAATAAGTCGCTTACCATAAAGTCTACATCATATTTTTTAGAAAGCTCTGTCATTTTTTCAGCAACTTCTTCTATATTTTTATTATCCTTTTTCATTTGAACAGCAATATCAACAAGTAGAGATTGACAATTAGTAGCCGCTAATGAATCTACCAATAAAATTTTTCTTTCAGGATATTCTTCTTTTAACATATTTATTGCAAGTTGTGCATTGCTAAAAGATGAAGACAGCCCACTTGAAAAGGAAATATGTATTAAATCCTTTCCCTCTTTCAAAATCTTTTCAAAAGATTCTTTAAAGGTTTGTGGATTGGATGCTGTTGTAGTAATATTTTCACCGTTTTTTAGATGATCATAAAATTTATCTAAATCAAGATCATAGGAATTGTAAAATTGATCGTCGATTATTACATTTATTGGCACTAGGTTCAAGTTATTTTCTTTACAATAAGATTCTTCAAAATCTACACAAGTGTCAGTAGATATTATATAATTATTCATGGATACCTTCCTTTAATCTTTTCTTATATAATAACTCAAAGGATTAAAGGTTACAAGTATTTTGAGGTGAATAATGAAAACAGTTCTGATTACGGGAGCATCAAGAGGAATTGGCGCTGAGATTTCAAGAAGACTTTCTCTTGAGGATTACCGAATTATTATAAATTACAATAAAAGTGAAAAAGAAGCAAAGATTCTTGAAAAAGAAATCAGGCAAAAGGGCAAGGACGCCTGGGCAATAAAGGCTGATATAAGAAAATATGATGAGGTTAAAAATATGTTTGATCTCGTCAAAAATAAATTTAGAGGTGTAGATATATTAATTAACAATGCCGGTATATCAAGCTATAAATTATTTCAAGATATCGACGAAAAATCTTGGGATGAAATATTTGATGTAAATGTCAAGGGAGTTTACAATTCAATTCACGCAGCTTTGCCCTATATGCTTGATCAAAAAAGTGGTAAAATATTAAATATGACTTCTATTTGGGGAATAGTTGGAGGATCTATGGAATCTCACTATTCTGCTACAAAGGGTGCTATTAATGCACTAACTAAAGCTCTTTCTAAGGAGCTTGGATATTCAGGAATAACTGTTAATGCTATTGCTCCTGGTGCTGTAAAAACGCCAATGACAGAAGAAATAGGAAAAGAAAATCTTGATTATCTTTGCGAAGATATTCCAATGGGAAGACTTGCCGATCCAGTTGAAATTGCTGAACTTGTGGCTTTTATGATTTCTGATAAAAATTCTTATATGACTGGGCAGATAATTTCTCCAAATGGTGGAATGATAGTATATTGACAGGTGGACAGATGAAAAATATAGTTTTAATTTATAATCCCACATCGGGCAATGAAGGTGCCCATGTTTATGTTAAAAGAATTGAAAGGCATCTAAAAAAATATTTTGAACATGTCGTTTTAGAAGAGACTAAAGGTCCAGGTGATGCGACTAAAAATGCCGAAAAATATTCAAAAGATGGCTTTCATTCGATTGCAGTTTATGGCGGCGATGGAACGATAAATGAAGTTCTTTTGGGAATGTATAGGGCAAAGTCAAAGTCAATACTTTGCATTTTTCCGGGAGGAACGGGAAATCTTCTCGCTCAAAGTTTTGGAATTTCTCAGATTAAAGATATTGCCATAAGGTCAATGAAATTTGAAAAGACCAAAAAAATCAATCTCGGAATTTGTAACGACAAGGTTTTTAGCATGTTTGCATCAATTGGACCGGTGCCTGAGGCGATACACGAAGTTAGCGTAGAAGACAAGACTAAGTATGGAAATCTAGCCTATGCAAAAAAATCTGTTGATAAGATGAAAGACTCTGAAGAGTATCAGCTTGAGATAACGGGTGATGAAAATCACTATTCTGGTCATGTTGATCATGTAATAGTGAGTATAACCAATAAAGTGGGTAAGATTAAAATAACGGATGAGATGAATGAAGAAAAAGCAATGGCAAAAGTCCTTATTCTTTCTGACGATTCTATAATGAAAAAAATTTCTGTAATTGGTTCTGCCTTAGCGGGCATGGCTGAGAAGAATGAAAATTTGGATTATTTTGAATCAAATGAAATTGAAATAAGATCATCTCTAAGTGAACAAATAAATATAGATTTAGACGGTGATAAAGGTCCAGAACTGCCAGTAAAAATTGAAGTGCTAAAGGATTTTATCGAAGTATATCTTCCTAGCAAGCTGTTAGTTTCTGGAATTTATCAAATTGATAATTGGAAAAGGTAGGTATTAAATGAAAACTAAAATGAAATTTTTGCACACTTGTATTAGAGTAATGGATCTTGAAAAATCTGTAGATTTTTACAAAAATAATTTAGGATTTGTAGAAAGTAGGAAGAAAGATTTTCCTGAAGATAAATTTACACTTCAGTATTTAAAACTTCCTGAGACAGATTATGAACTTGAATTAACTTATAATTACGACAAAGAAGAACCTTATGAATTGGGCGATGGCTATGGTCACATTGCAATTTCAAATAGCGATATAAAAAGCTTTAGAGAAGAACTTTTAGAAAAAGGCTGTGATGTGACAGACTTAAAGGGCCTAAGTGATGGCGGAAGTAAGTATTTCTTTGTAAAAGATCCAGACGGATATAAAATTGAAGTTATACAAGAATAATTTGTTTTGCAAGGGGTGATTAAATGGAGAAAGTTTTAGCTTACGGATTAGACATAGATAGGGCTAATATTTTAAATAATAGTGCCAAAGATTTTGGAATTGATGTCAAAATTTTGTCTGATAAAGATTTAGACGAAAAGGTGGGAGATTTATTTCAAGATTCTAGCTCCAATGAGCCTCAAGGGGGAAGTGAGTTTTTAATTTTTTCTGATTTTGACAGAAATAAACTTCGCGACTTTTTAATCGATCTTAAGAAAAACGGAATAGTCGTAAATCACAAATGTGTCCTTACTAAGACAAATAGCGAGTGGACACTTCGATATTTAATTAATCACATAAAAGATGAGCACAGAATGGTTTCTAAGTTTAGAACTATCGGAGGATATGTCCAAGTAGCTCAGAGAAAATTAGAAGAAACTGGAGATTTAAAGCTAAAAAGTTTGATAGATGAAGCTTATAAATTGAGAACTGAAGAGCTCGACGAAGAAAGACTTGATAGATTAATTGTAGATTTCAAAAGAGTTTTACATTTGAAGTAAATTAATAATCTAAGTCTAAAATTTGGTAATAAATAATATTAAAGGGTATGATTAAAAGCTTTGTAATTTTACGAGCTTTTATCACACCCTTTTATTTTACGATATAATTTAAATTATAAAAAATCAAACATGTTTTTTTGAAATTTCTTCAATTGCACTTACAACTTTATAAATTTCTTCTTCTGTGTTGTAGTGTGAGAGGCTAAGCCTTACAATCCCTCTTTTTTCTGTTCCCATTTTTTCGTGAAAAAGAGGGGCACAGTGTGAGCCAGCTCTCGTGCAAATTTCATATTCTTCATCTAGGATTTGCGAAACAGTATTTGCGTCCATTCCCTTTATATTTATCGAAACTATTGGAGCATTTTTTTCTTCTAAGACTGTATAAAATTCAAGATTTTTATTTTTGTGAAGTTCATCGCAAAGAAGCTTTGTAAGTTCATTTAATTTTTCATAAGGCTTATTTTTTTCTAAAAAATTAATTGCAGCCTCAAGTCCAATAAAGGATGTGAGGTTTGCTGTTCCGGGTTCAAAAAATTCTGGCAAAGATTTGGGTTGAGTTTTTAAAAAAGATTTAAAGCCAGATCCGCCCGAAAAAACCTGATTAAAATCAAAGTCTCCGTTAATTATAAACCCGCCAGTTCCCATAGGACCGTGAAGAGCTTTGTGACCTGTAAATGCAAATATTGTATCATCAAATTCGCTCATATTAAAATCGCAAACTCCTGCAATTTGTGCACCGTCTATTATGAGTTTTAGTGAATTTTTTTGACAGATTTCATGAACTTTATTTAAATCGGTTATTTTGCCAGATACATTGCTTGCAGCAGTTATTATTACTGCTTTCGTGTTACTTTTAATTTGAGGCTCTATTTCTTCTAACTTTAAATTAAAATTATCATCAATATCTATAAAAGAAATTTCACCGCCGCGGTCTTTAAAATCATATAGTGGCCTTAGAACTGAGTTGTGTTCAGCTACACTTGTAATCACGTGATCACCATCTTTAAATAAGGATTTTATAATAAAGTTTAATGCGAAGGTTATATTGGGCGTCAAGACAACTCTAAGTGGGTCATAAGATCCAAAAAATTTTGCAATGCTCATCCTTATTTCTAGCATTTTTCTAAGAGAATTTATGCTTAGTTCATAAGATCCGCGAGAAGGATTTGCATATTTTTTTGACATAATTGAATTATAAATTGCATCTGCTACGCTCTTATCCTTATCTATTGTCGTAGCTGCGTTGTCAAAGTAAATCATATTTTTTAACCTTGGCCTTTCTGATCTTATCTTCGTAAACTAAAATGTATCTATCTTCGTAACTTAAATTATTAGATTTAAAAATATTTTCCACTTCTTTATAGAACTTTTTCTCACTTCTTAATGCAAGGCCGCATCCTGCGTCAATTTCTGGAAGAAGTGGAACTAGCCTAGCTGGTATTTTATTTTCCTTTATTACCATTTCCGACTCCATGGCTTTTGATGTGGAGTCAAAAGTGTAGAGGATATATTCCATCAAGGTCTCACAACTTTATGAGTTGACATAAGTCCGACAATCTCGTACATATTGGTAATGCTTCCAACTTTAAGTTTGTCCTTTAAATTGTAATTATCGAGGCAAAGTCCGCAAGATAAAATTTTAACTCCGCCTTCTTCCAATTTTTTAAAATCATTAACGGTGTTTTCTCTTTCTGTAGTTAGATAAACTCCCTTATTGTAGCAAATTACATAATCGGGATAATTTTCTTGTTCAGTTAAGGCAACTATAAAGCTTTCGATTAATTTTTTGCTAAAATTTTCTTCGCCTTCACCAATTTTATCTGCATCAAAAACTACGATATAATTTTCAGAACTTTCTTTTTTATTGGATTCTGATTTTGATTTTACGAATTTAACTTCAAATTCATTTTGAGATTTTTCTTCTACTGAAGTTTTATAATTCATTTGGTCTGCCATTTTGTTTAGATTATCAACGGCGATTTGCTCAGCAACTAGAACACTAAACTCTTCTTCGCCTTCGTTAATTACTCTTTTTGCCATAATTACAGGCATTGGACATTCTACTTCTCTTGCATCTACTTTTTTCATTTTATTTTCCTTTCTTATACAATAAAAACAGATTTTTCAAATTTATCGTAAACTTCGCCAATTATTGAAGCACATACTCCGTTTTCCCTCAGTTCTTTTAAAGCATCTTCTGCATCATTTCTATTTACTGATACTAATAGTCCACCTGAAGTTTGAGGATCGTATAGAACTTCTTCGAGGGCAAAGTCATCTACTTGAAATTCAACTTTTTTTTCTGCAAACTTTCTATTTCTCTGTCCGCCCTTTGTGAATACAAATTCACTTGCTGCATTTTTAGCTCCAGGGAGAATTGGAATTTTTTCTGAATTTAATATTGCAGTGTATTTTTCTCCTAACATTTCTAAAAGATGTCCCAAAAGTCCAAATCCAGTTACATCTGTTGCACTCGATACATCATATTTAGACAGGATATCTTTGGAATCTTTATTTAATTTTGTCATTGACGAAACTGCATTTTCATACTCGTCGTCTGTAGCGATATCTACTGAATGAGAATTAACAACTAGAGTTACACCAAGAGGTTTTGTAAGTATTAATTTGTCTTTTACACGAGGAGTGTTGTTTTGCCAAATTTTATTTAAATCTGTATTTCCAATAACTGTAAGGCCATATTTTACTTTGGGGTCGTGAATTGAGTGGCCACCGACAAGACTTGCGCGAGCCTCTATAACTTTATCAGCACCTCCCCTTAAAATTTCTTCTAAAATTTTTATACTTCCATTTTCTGGGAAGGCGACAATATTTAATGCACATATTGGGTCAGCACCCATTGCATATATATCGCTTAGGGCATTAGCTGCTGCAATTTGTCCAAAAATATATGGGTCTGATACCATTGGAGGGAAAAAATCAAGTGATGTAATTATTCCAGTTTTATCATCAACGTTTATGACGGCGCTGTCGTCTTTAGAATCATATCCAACTAAAATGTCTTTGCGCTTAAAATTTGGAATAGATTTTAAAATTTGATCGAGAGAACCTGCTGGAATTTTTGCATTGCAACCGCCGCAGACTTCTAACTTTAGATCGTCCATAAAACGCCTCCTTTTAAGTTTTATCAATAAATATTATATCACAGAAGAATTTAAAAAATTAAATTCGACTTTTTATTAAATTATTTATAAAGTAATTAGTAAAATTAAAAGATTTAACTAAACTATTGCAACTTAGAACGCATTTCAATTAATATATAACTATATTAAACATTTTATAATAATAAGGGATTTGAAAAGAATCCCCTTAATTTTTTTAAAGGAGACAGTATGGTAAAAAAATAGTAATAGCTTTGGGAGGAAATGCACTAGGACAAACACCTGATGAACAAAAGAGGGCAGTTAAAAAACTGCTAAGAGTTTAGTTAAATTAGTAAATAGAGGAAATAAAATAATAGCTTGTGTTGGCGGAGGAATACCAGCAGTAAAAGAAAATGATTTATATATTGGAGTTGCTGCAGTAATCGACAAGGACTTTTCATGCAAAAAGATGGCAGAAGTAATGGATGCAGATTTACTTTTGATTCTAACTATAGTTAATAGAGTTGCAATAAACTTTGGAAAAGAAAATGAAGAGTGGCTCGATTGGATGAATATAGTGGACTGCTAAAAATATATAGACGAAGGACAATTTGCACCTGCATCAATGTTTCCAAAAATTAGAGCTGCAATGAATTTTGTAAAGTCAAAAAGAGAAGAAAGGCGATAATAACATCTCTAGAATGTGCAGATGAAGCGATTCAAGGAAAAGGTGGAACTTGGATAAAATAAAAGTATTTATTGGTTAATTACTATATTTTTCATAAAACTTTTAATTTTTAATAAAAAAAGACTTGACTTTTATAAATCATATTAATATAATAGATGAAACAATTTAATAGATTGTATGTAAAAGTACGATAGAGGTGCGGATTTTAAGAGTAATTTTTTTGAGCAAGGCCATGCGACGACAAAAAATGAAAGGAGACTCCGCCGAAGTGTATTGTCGGTTAAGCAATATGCTGGGCATGCGAATAATATTTGTATGACTGTCACAAATGTGGGGAGCTATCTAAAGTTAACATATGCATTGGCATTTTAACAGTTTGGGTCTCCAAACTGTTTTTTTATTACTTTAATAGCCCGAAAATTTATTGGAGGGAAATTATGAATTTAAGAAAGATCGCAGTAGTAGCTAGTTTATCACTTGTAACACTTTTGTCAGCTTGTAATCCATCAGGAGATGGCGCAGCTAATAAAGGTAGTGACGATTCAGTTTTAAAAGTTGGAATGGAATGTGATTACGCTCCGTTTAACTGGACACAAACTAAAGAAGAAAATGGATATAAAATCGCTACAGGTGGATATGCCGGTGGATATGATGTTGAAATTGCAAAAAGAATTGCCGATTCAATGGATAAAGAATTAGAAATAGTTAAGACTGAGTGGAATGGACTTACTCCAGCGCTAACTTCTGGAAAGATTGATTTAATTATTGCGGGAATGAGTCCAACAGAAGAGAGAAAAGAGACAATTAATTTTTCAAACACTTACTACACATCAGACCTTGTTGTAGTGGTTAAGAAAGATTCACCTTTTGCAAATGCAAAGAGCTTAGATGATCTTAGTGGTGCAAAAATTACTGGACAGCTCAATACTTTCCATTACGATGTAATTGACCAAATTGATGGAGTTGAAAAGACTCCAGCTCTAGAAACTTTTCCAGCTATGATAGTTGCGCTTGAGTCTGGCAAAATTGACGGTTATGTTTCTGAAAAACCAGGTGCAATTTCAGCTACAACTTCAAATGAAGATTTGACATATATTGAATTTGACGAAGGCAAAGGATTTGAAGCCTCAACTGAAGATACTTCAATTGCAGTTGGTGTTTCTAAAGATAACAAAGAACTTTTAGATAAGGTAAATGATGCTCTTGATAATATTTCTGAAGAAGAAAGAGAAAGCATTATGGAAGAAGCAGTCGCAAACCAACCTCTAGGAGAATAATATGCCTACTAGTTTTTTTGGATGGATCAAGTTTTTAATAGATGAGTATGGATCTTTATTTTTACAAGGAACTTTAAATACAATAATAATCGCAGTAGTTGGAACAGGTATTGGATTTTTAATCGGACTATTAATTGCAATAATAAGGACAATCCCAACGAGTAAAAAGGATGGAGTCTTTAAAAGGATTGTTTTAAAAATAATAAATTTAATACTTGCAATATATGTACAAGTAATTCGTGGAACTCCGATGATGGTTCAAGCGATGATGTTTTACTATGGAGCACTGCAATATTTTAACATAGACATGCCGCCGATGTTATCAGCGCTAATTATAGTTTCTGTAAACACTGGAGCTTATATGGCAGAGATAATTCGCGGTGGTATAATTTCTGTTGACAGTGGCCAAAGGGAAGGCGCTCTTTCCATTGGTATGACTCACTGGCAAATTATGACTGAGGTAGTTTTACCTCAAGCTATAAGAAATATAATTCCATCTGTTGGAAATGAATTTATAGTAAATATTAAGGACTCTTCAGTATTAAATGTAATTTCAGTTTCAGAATTATTCTTTGTATCAAAATCTGCATCTGGAACTTATCTGAGATTTTTTGAAGTTTTCTTTATCACAGCCATTATTTATTTAGTGTTGACAATGTTTGTAAGTCAGATAATGAAGATTATCGAAAAGAAATTAGATGGTCCAGACTCATACAGAATTTATGGATCACAGTCTGAAGCAATGCCACTAGAAGTAAATAAGGAGGCTTAAAATGGGACTGATATTTGAAATAGAAAATTTAGAAAAAAGTTACGGAGACAATTTAGTCCTAAAAGATGTAAATTTTGATATCAATAAGGGTGAAGTCGTATCTATAATAGGATCTTCTGGATCGGGAAAGTCCACTCTTTTGAGATGTATAAATTTGCTCGAAGATCCAAATGGAGGAAAGATTAAATTTCACGGAAAAGATATATTAGAGGGAAATATTCCAATAAATAAATACAGAACTCAAGTGGGAATGGTTTTTCAATCTTTTAATCTCTTTAACAACATGACTGTTTTAGAAAACTGCGTAATTGGTCAGGTAAAAGTTTTAAAAAGAGATAGAAAAAGTGCAACAGAAATTGCAGAAGGATTTTTGAAAAAAGTCGGGATGTACCCTTTTAAAGATGCAAAGCCAAAGTCACTTTCCGGTGGTCAAAAACAAAGAGTTGCTATAGCGAGATCTCTATCTATGAATCCAGAAGTATTTTTATTTGACGAACCTACTTCAGCACTCGATCCCGAAATGGTTTCGGAAGTTTTAAATGTAATGAATGATCTTGCTAAAGAGGGATATACCATGGTTGTTGTAACTCACGAGATGGGTTTTGCAAGGGACGTTTCTGATAGAGTTTTGTTTATTGATGATGGGATAATTTTAGAAGATACTAATTCAAAAGAATTTTTTGAAAATCCCAAGACAAAAAGGGCAAAAGAATTTTTGTCAAAAGTTTTATAATTATTTTAGATTTAGCAGGAGATTAAAATCTCTTGCTTTTTTATTATAAATTTAAAATGAAAGATGTGCTTAGAATTTGATATTTCAATAGAAAATTGATTTTAATTAATCTATTAGATATAATAAATTATGTATAAGTAACGGATGTTTATTTTTATGTATCTTTTAAATTATTTATGCAATATACGTAATTTTTATAAATTTTGGAGGGAATTATGGATAAAAAATTTTATATAACTACACCAATTTATTATCCAAGCGATAATTTACACATTGGCCATACTTATTGTACTGTTGCTGCCGATTGTGTAAAAAGATTTAAAAAAATGCAGGGCTATGATGTGTTTTTTACTACAGGAACTGACGAACACGGACAAAAAATTCAAGAAAAGGCAAAAGACAGTGGAATGGAACCCAAGGCCTATGTCGATAAAATTGTCTCAAATATTAAAAAACTTTGGAATACTCTAGACATAGATTATGATTCTTTCATTAGATCAACTGATGAAGTTCACGAAAAGAATGTGCAAAATATTTTTCAAAAGTTATACGACAAGGGAGATATTTACAAGGGTGAATATGAAGGATATTACTGTACTCCTTGTGAATCTTTTTGGACAGAAGCTCAACTCGGAGAGGGACACACTTGTCCAGACTGTGGACGAGAAACTCATTTAACTCACGAAGAGTCTTATTTCTTTAGACTTTCAAAATATAAGGACAAATTGTTAGAATTATACGAAAACAATCCTGAATTTATCGAACCTGCATTTAGAAAAAATGAAATGATTAAGAGCTTTTTTGAGACAGGAGAGGGTCTTGAAGATTTATCTGTTTCTAGATCTACATTTGATTGGGGAGTTAAAGTTCCTTTCGATGAAAAACACGTAGTATATGTTTGGATAGATGCTCTTAGCTGCTATTTAACTGCACTTGGACTTGGCACAGATGATGACAAAATGGATGAGTTTTGGCCTGCTGATGTTCACTTTGTAGGAAAAGAAATTATGAGATTTCACGTAATTATTTGGCCTGCACTACTCATGGCACTTGATTTGCCACTTCCTAAAAAGGTGTTTGGTCACGGTTGGATTTTATTTGACAACGACAAGATGAGTAAGTCTAAGGGAAATGTAATTTACCCTGAACCAATTATAAAACTTTATGGAGTCGACGCTTTAAAATATTTCTTGCTTCGCGAGTTCTCATTTGGATCTGATGGTTCATTTAATATCGAAAAATTTATGCAAAGACTAAATTCTGATTTGGCAAATGATCTTGGCAATTTGCTTTCAAGGACAGTTTCCATGGTTAAAAAATATAACGACGGAAAATTAATCGACATGGGAGTTACTGAAGATGTTGATAATGAACTTAAAGACATGGCAGTTTCAACTGTAGATGAAGTTGAAAAGGCAATGGAACACTATCACTTCTCTATAGCACTTGAAGCAATATGGAAGCTAATCAGAAGAACAAATAAATATGTTGACGAGACTGAACCTTGGAAACTTGCAAAGGACGAAGATTCTAAAGATAGATTAAACACTGTTTTATACAATTTAGCAGAATCTCTTAGAATTGTTTCTATTTTAATTCATCCATTTATCAAGAATACTTCAGTTGAAATTAGAAAACAACTTGGTCTAGAAGATGAAGTTAATTGGGAAGATTCAAGAGTGTTTGGACTTATTGAAGATAGAACTACAGTTTTAAAGGGAGATGTAATTTTCCCAAGACTCGATATTGAAAAAGAAATCGAAAGATTTAATGAAGAAAACGAAGCTCTTTTAAAATCAAGACTTGGCGACAATTCCAATAAAGATGAAGATTTAGATACAAAAGAAGAAGTTACTATTGATGATTTAGATAAACTTGATATTAGAGTTGCAAAAGTAGTTGAAGTTTTAGATCATCCAAATGCAGATAGACTCTATGTTTTGAAATTAAAAATTGGAAATTCTAATAGACAAATAGTTACTAACTTAAAGAGCAAGTACTCTAAAGAAGATTTAATTGGAAAGAAAATTCTCGTACTTGTAAACTTAAAACCAATTAAAATTCGCGGAGTTGAATCTGTTGGAATGCTACTTGCTGCAGAAGATGAAAGTGGAGAAATTTCAATTGCATCAACTTTAGAAGATATTAAAGAGGGCGCAAAAATTTGCTAGGAGGAATACTTTGATAGATTCACATGCACATTTAGATGACGAAGCTTTTGATGAAGATAGAGAAGAAGTTATAAATAATTTAAAATCTGATGGAATAGATTTAATTGTAAATAATTCATCAGACTTGCCGTCTTCAAAAAATTCAGTAGAACTGGCAAGTAAATATGAAAATATTTATGCAGCAATTGGAGTTCATCCACACGAGGCAGAGACTTACAATGATGAAGTTCGAAGTGAGCTTATAGAGCTATCTAAAAATGAAAAAGTAGTTGCCATAGGTGAAATTGGCCTTGATTATTATTATGACAATTCTCCAAGAGAAATCCAAAGAGAAGTTTTCAAAAAACAAATAGAGCTTGCAAGTAAACTTGGAAAAAATATAGTAATTCACTCAAGAGATGCCTCTCAAGAGACTTTTGATATATTAAAAGAGGCTCACGAAAAATATGATTTTACAGCCTTAATTCACTGCTATTCACAATCAGTTGAAATGTTAGAAGAGTATTTAAAAATGGGCGACTATATTGCCCTTGGCGGAGCTGTGACATTTAAAAATGCAAAGACGCCTAAAGAAGTTGCTGAAGTTGTGCCACTAGACAAACTCCTTCTTGAAACTGATTGTCCGTACATGACTCCTGTTCCTCACAGAGGAAAGAGAAATGAGCCAAAATATGTAAAACTTGTCGCAGATTATATTGCAGATTTAAGAAAAATAGATGTAGAAGAATTAGTTAAGCACACTGATGAAAACACAAAGAGGTTTTTTGGAATATGAAACCCACTATTAAAGAAGCAATTGTAGTAGAAGGAAGAGACGACATCACTGCTGTTAAGGCGGCAGTCGATGCCGAAATATACTACACTCACGGCTATGGATTTGGCAAAAAGTTAATAAAAACTTTAAAAGAAGTTGAAAAGAGAAATGGACTTATTATTTTTACTGATTCAGATTATGTGGGCTCACAAATAAGAGAAAAAATTGCAAAGGAAATACCTACGGCAAAGCATGCCTACTTATCGCAAAAAGTTTCCACAAAAAATGGCGATATAGGAGTAGAAAATGCAAGTCCCGAAGAAATTTTAAAAGCTTTAAAAGCCTCTAGAGCAACTGAATTTAAAAAGTCAACTGAATATACAATGAGAGATTTAATTGAAAATAATTTAGTTAATTCAGATGATGCGTCTAAGAGGCGAGAAGAACTATCAGAAATTTTAAAAATTGGACATGGAAATGCAAAAAAAACTCTGAACAAATTAAATTCTTTTGGAATAACAAGAGAAGAGTTTGAAGATGCACTAAGGCAGGTGAACAGTAATAGATAGACTTTATAAGCCAAGTAGGCTAGTAGAAATTTTAAATAAATATGGTTTTAGATTTACAAAATCTCTGGGTCAAAACTTTTTAATTGATGGCAATATTGTTAGAAAAATTGCAGACGCAGCAGATATAAATGAAGACGATTATGTACTTGAAATTGGTCCAGGGGTTGGAACTTTGACAGAAGAACTTGCTCTTAGAGCAAAAAAAGTAGTGGCTGTAGAAATAGACGAAAAGTTAAAGAAAGTCCACGATGAAACCCTACCATACGATAATGTCGAAATAGTATTTGGCGATATTTTAGAGATAGATTTAAAAGAATTTGCACAAAAATATTTTGATGGAAATAGTTTTAAAGTTGTTGCAAACTTGCCATATTACGTTACGACTCCGATAGTCGAAAAATTAATACTTTCAGGACTAAATATAGACTCGATTACAGTAATGGTTCAAAAGGAAGTTGCAAAAAGACTTTCTGCTGGACCGAATAGCAAAGATTACAGCTCACTTTCAGTTTTTATAAATTATTATAGTGACTGTAAATATAATTTTAATGTTCCAAAGACAGTGTTTATGCCAAAGCCAAATGTCGACTCTGCAGTAATAACATTAACTATGAAAGATACTGGAGATTTTGACACTGACTTCTTATTTAAAGTTACTAGGGCGGCCTTCACAACTAGAAGAAAAACTATTTTAAATTCACTGTCCAATTCAAAGCTAGATTTTACGAAAGATGATTATAGAAAGGCTTTAGAGCTATCGAATATAGATCCAAAGAGAAGAGCGGAGTCTCTTGAACTTAGTGAATTTAAAGTTCTAAGTATTAATTTAAAAAGTGTGGTGTAGTTATGAGAGAAGATTATATTGATTCGATAGATGAAGAATTGGAAGATGATATAAGAAAATTTAGAGATAATTCTGAGCTAATAGAAGTAATTTCTCAAATTTTTAAATCACTTTCTGATCCGACTAGACTTAAAATAATTTATGCATTGAGCAAGAGCAAACTCTGCGTATCGGATATATCAAAGTTACTTGAAATGAGTCAGTCATCAATTTCTCATCAGCTAGCTTTTTTAAAAGCACAAAGGTTAGTTAAAGTTACGAGAGTTGGAAGAAGAGCTTATTATTCACTTGATGATGAACACGTATTTTGTATTTTTAAAGACGGAATAGATCACGCAAAACATAAAATTTAAATTAGTTGATTTGTGGGTATAAAAAAGGGTATATTATAGACATAGGAGGAATAAACATGAGCAAAGTTAAAGTTTATACAAGTAGTACTTGTCCTTATTGCACAATGGCTAAGGATTATTTAAAAGAAAAAGATGTAGAATTTGAAGAAAAAAATGTTCAATCAGATAAAGAAGCTAGAGACGAATTAATGGCAATGGGTTATACTGGAGTACCAGTAATTTGTATTGGCGACGAAGAGATTGTAGGTTTTGACAAAAATAGATTAGATGAACTTCTAAAATAATGAAGTTGGGGTGCCTATGTGGCACCTTTTTTTTATAAAAAATTATTGTATGGATAATTTTAAATTGCTAAAATTAAATTAATGAATTTAAATATATAAGTTAATTTAAATATCTTAGTATTTTTGTAAGAGGTTTTTATGAATAGACAGAGTTTTGAATGGGGATATGTAGAGTGGGTTGCAACTTTTGAAGGACATGTAAATATTGGGATCTCTCACATTAAAGTTGGTGGAGTACAAAAAGAGCACATTCACTATGGCAACGAGCAGTACATAAAAGTTTTAAAGGGGACTGGAAGATATAAAGTAGGTGATAGAGAAGTTCTCTTGGAGGAAGGTGATGGTGTTTTCTTTGCTGCCAATTCAAAACATGCAACTGTTAATCTTGGGGACAGTGAGCTTGTTGATATTTCTATTAGCACACCAATATCTATAAAGTATGACAAAATTAATGGAACTGGTGAGAGTTCACTAAAATCTGCAGTTAATTTTATTAAAAATGAAGTTAATTTTGATAATTTGAGTTTTCCTGTAATTATTTTTGATAAAAAGGGAAAGGTAATTTATAAAAATACATATGAAACTGGTTTTAATGATGATGAGCTGAGGCAAAAGTACAAGCTTATTACAAAATCAAGAGATGTAAAGATCGATGATGTAAATGGTGAAGAAATAATTTCTCTATCTGTATATCAAGACGATTTAGTGTGTACGATAACTTCGGGATATTTTATGAGTGTGAAAAATTTTACTGAAGATCAGATATATAAGGGCACTATTGAGTCTATGATGAATATTTCAAGAGACTTGGGCAAGATTATTGAAACTTTTTTAGATTTTAATTCGATTTCTTCAAGACTTGATAATATAAATAAAGAGATAGAATCAAAAGGAGAGGTAATAAAAGATATCGAAGATAGACTCGATAAAAAGAGTTCTGAAGTTTTGGATTTAAAACTAAATCGAAATTTTTTATTAAATGCTTTAAATCTTTTGGCAAGCGAAGCTGTGGACAATCAAGATTTGTATGACATGATTGTAGATTTATCATATATACTTAGATATAGAAGTTCAAATAAAAGAGATCTTGAACCAATTTATTATCAAGTTGAATTTACTAGAATTTTGGCAAGTTTTTATACTAAAAGATATTTTAAAGACTTTGTATTTGAAGTATCAGTAGATAAAAATCTAGAAAAAATACAAATTCCGTCTAATATAATAATGCCCCTTGTAGAAAATGCAATTTTGCATGGGATTTCAAAAAAGTTTAAGGACAAGATTATAAAAATTTTTGTAGCAAAGGATTCCAAAGACAATTTATCAATTGAAGTTTTAAATAATGGAAACAAATTAGATATCAGTTCGATGAAGCAGTTAAATAATTATATTAAATTTGGTAGCGGCAGTTTAAATATAATCTACAAAAGATTAAAAAAATATTATGGCGATGATTTTCAATTTTTTTATGAAAATAAAGAAAACATGACTGTTGCTAAAATCGTAATAAGAGGGGACTATGTATTTAATTGACGACGATTTATTGACCAAAAAAATACTCGAAAATTTTATAAAAATGTATCCATTTGAAATGAATTTAAAAGTTATAGATGAAAGTTTTGAAACTAATCTTAAATCTTTGATTTTAGGTGAAGTCATATTTCTATCACTGGATAACAAAAAAGTTGATGCATTTGATTTTATGGAAAAAAATCCAGAAAATAAGTATATTCTGCTCACTCAATATGACGATTTTTATTTAGCTAAGAAGGCCTTAAGATTTAATGCAATTGATATTCTTTTAAAGCCAATCAGGTTGAAGGAGCTATTCGAAGTACTGGATTTCGTTTTTAATATAGAAAAGACTGGAGATAAAATTATTGACTCAATTTTATTCGATATAAATAATATGTATATGTACAATTTGACTATAAAAGATTTTGCCAAAGAGTCTTACATGAAACCTTCTAACTTATCTAGACTTTTTAAGAAAAAAGTCAAAATTAATTTTAACGATTATTTATGGGACGTGAGATTTAAAAATTTTTTAAATTATATTCAAAATTCAGACGAAAATATAAAGGAGATAATTAATAAAGTTTATTATTCTGACGAGAGTAATTTTTATAAAAAGTTCTATCAAAAATTTAATATGACTCCTCATGAATATAAAAATAAAGTTAAAATTGATATTTTTTGATATATTTATGATATGTATTAACAATATTATATAAATAAATTATATTAATATATTAGTGAGGAGTTGATTTAATATGTTAAATAAGACTAAAAAAAGCGATCCATTATTATACGAAATAGTTAAAAAAGAATTAGAAAGACAAAAGCACAATATTGAAATGATAGCATCTGAGAGTACTGTTCCTGTTGAGATAATGGAACTTTCAGGTTGCATTTTTACTAATAAAACTCTAGAAGGATATCCTGGAAAAAGATTTCAAGCAGGTTCTCACGTGGCTGATGAATTAGAAATTTTAGCTAACAAGAGAGGAATGGAGCTTTATGGTTGTGACCATATTAATATTCAACCATATTCTGGCTCTACTGCAAATTATGCAGTATATGCCGCCGTTTTAAAAAAAGATGATAAAGTCCTATCAATGAAACTCGACCAAGGGGGACATCTATCTCACGGCTCAAAGGCAAATTTTATGAGTAGATTTTTTAATTTTGAACACTATGCAATAGATAAAGATACTGAACAAATTGATTATGATGGCCTAGAAAGACAGGCAAAAGAATTCAGGCCCAAATTAATAATAGCTGGTGGTTCAGCTTATCCAAGACTTATTGACTTCGAAAGAATTGCGAAAATTGCAAAAGAAGTAGATGCTTACTTTATGGTAGATATGGCTCATATTTCAGGTTTAGTTGCTGCAGAAGTTATCCCTTCGCCAGTGCCTTATGCAGATTTTGTGACATCTTCTACAACTAAAACTTTGGGTGGACCAAGAGCTGGGTTTGTAATGTGCAAAAAAGAATATGCAGATAAATTGGATAAGGGAGTATTTCCAG
>JASBZH010000021.1 GCA_029983555.1 Peptoniphilus sp.
TTATCAAGTTTTTTAAAACCTCATCTTTATCATTCTACTAAAAAAGACAATTAAAATCAAAAAATATTAAATATAAATATAAAAATTTTGACGTAAATACATATCAATACAAATTTTCATAAGTCAAGTTAAAAATATTTACTCAATTTAAATAATATTTAATAAATTATAAGGATAAAGAACAGAAGTTTAAACTGTAGAATTATCATATACAAATGAGCTATTTTCTAGTATAATGTAAACCAAGGTTAGCAATATATTTTGATTTTTATAGAGGTGATTACTGAATGAAAGAGTATAGTTCTTTCGAAATACTTGGACCAATAATGGTTGGACCATCGTCTTCACACACAGCTGGGGCATGTAAAATAGGTAAAGTGGCAGCAAAAGTTTGCCCAAAAGATTATGTTAAGGTTGAATTCTACTTGCATGGATCTTTTGCACATACTTATAAAGGTCACGGCACAGACAAGGCACTTCTAGGTGGCATAATGGGATTTGAAACTTATGATAGCTCGCTTAGAAATTCATTTGAAATAGCAAAAGAAAGAGGTATCAATTATTCTTTCATTCCAGCTAACTTGGGCGAAGAGTATCATCCTAATACTGTAAAAATCGTTTTTACATACGAGGATGGTTCACAAGAATATGTAATTGGTTCTTCAATAGGTGGAGGTAATATAGCTCTTGTAAATATAAATGGAATCGTCGTTAATTTCGACGGCAGGTATCCAACGTTATTATTTAAGTATAACGAACAAAAAGGAGTTATAGCAGCTGTTTCTACTATTTTGAATCAAAACGGCTTTAACATTGAATCTATAAATACCCAAAAAGATGAGCTCACTCAGATAGTAACACTAACTGTAGAAGTTGATACAAAGATAGATACAGAAGTAGTAAAAGAGTTAATAGAAGATACTAGATATCTTGAAGCTAAATATGTGGAGGTATAAATGTTAAATACAGCAGAAGAAATTATTGAAGTATGTAATAAAGAAGATATACATTTATATGATTTGGTCTTAAGAGAAGAATTAAAAAATATTAAGATGACTGAAGAAGAGTATTTTAATGAGTTACAAAATATTTTAGATGTAATGAAAAAATCTTCTCACAATACTTTAGAAAAACAATATGAAACTGAATATAAAATGATTGATGGATTTGCTAAAGAGTTTTATGATTATCAGAAAAATAATGATCCGATAACAAGTAAATTCTTAGTAAGAACAATGGCTATGGCCTTTTCAACATCCGAGACAAATGCAAATATGGGCACAATTGCAGCAGCACCTACAGCCGGTTCATCTGGAATTATGCCAGCAGCTTTAATGGCTGTGAGAGAAAAATATGACTTGGATGATGATACACTTATAAAGGGAATGTTGACATCTATAGGTATAGGGCAAATAATTGGTAAATATGCTACATTTGCAGGTGCTGAAGGAGGTTGCCAAGCTGAATGTGGTTCAGCAAGCGCTATGGCATCAGCAGCCGTAGTCGAAATGCTTGGCGGTACTGTCGAAGAAGCACTAAACGCAGCAAGTATAACACTCATTAATATAATGGGACTTGCATGCGATCCAATCGCAGGTCTTGTAGAATATCCATGTACTTTTAGAAACGCATCTGGAATAATGAATTCACTAATATCTGCCGACATGGCTTTGGCAGGAATTAAATCGATTGTTCCATTTGATGAAGTAGCCTCTGCAATGGGTGAAGTAGGAAGACTATTAAACGAATCACTAAGAGAGACAGGACTTGGAGGCCTTGCTGGAACAAAAACTGGTCAAAAAATCAGAGCACAATTTTTAAATCTTGAGGAGGAGTAAATTTATCATGGCTGAAAAAAAGAAATTAGGTTTAATACCAAGACTTATTATTGCAATCATCCTTGGTATATTAGTAGGAAAATACCTGCCACCAATAGTTTCTCAAATAGCAATCACTATTTCTGGACTATTTGGAGCATTTTTGAACTTTATAATCCCACTAATGATTATTGCATTTGTATCTAAAGGTATTTCTGACCTTTCAGAAGGAGCAGGAAAACTTTTAGGAATAACTGTACTTATTGCGTATTGTTCTACATTAATAGGTGGTTCTCTATCTTATGGAATGGCTCATGCTATATTTCCAAGCTTCATAAAGCCTGAACTTGCACAGCAAATTCAACAAGCATCAACAAGAGAACTTGAAGCAATATTTACAATACCACTTAATCCATTTATAGAAGTAACAGCAGCACTAGTACTTGCATTCATGCTTGGACTTACTGTATCAGGCTTAAGAGCAAAGGGAAGTGGAGAGATATTTTATAAGGCAATTGCCGAATTTAACGAAATCATAAACATAGTACTTGCAAAATTCGTAATTCCACTTCTTCCATTTTTTATATTTGGTAACTTCTGCAATATGAGTTATTCAGGATCAGTATTTGCAATTATGTCTATATTCTGGAAGATATTTATCTGCATAATAGCACTTCACCTTATCTATGTGACAATTATGTTTGTTGTTGCAGGAAGCTATACAGGAAGAAACCCATTCAAATGTATTAGAAAAGTAGTGCCAGGATATTTAACTGCAATAGGAACACAATCATCTGCAGCAACTATCCCTGTTAACATAGAATGTAACAAGAACATGGGCGTAACTAAACAAATTAGAGAATTTGTAATACCACTTGGAGCAACAGTTCACCTTCCAGGTTCAATGATTACACTAACAGCTTGTGTTTATACACTACTTACAATGTATAATATGGAACATTCATATGGATTAATTTTAAAATTCATAATGATCTTAGGAGTTGCAATGGTAGCAGCACCTGGAGCACCAGGTGGAGCAGTTATGAGTGCACTTCCATTCTTACCAGTAGTTGGAATTGATCCAAAGAGTTCACTTGCTACAATTTTAATCTCACTATATTTGACACAAGACTCATTTGGAACAGCTGCAAATATCAGTGGTGATAATGCTATATCTATGGCAGTAGAAAAAATCTACTTTAAGCATATAATTAAAAAACCAATACCAACTGAGGTAGACGAAGTAGACGAATAAAATTAAAAGCATATTTACCAAGGGACTTGTCATTAGATGAGTCCCTTTTTATAAATAAAATTTTTGTAGACATTATAAAAGATAGATTTATTCGTCTCAATCAAGATAATTATCTAGTAACTTTTATTGCTTTATTTATGAAGAACAGTTATTTTAATAAAGCAGACAATATTTAAAGCTTATGAAATTATTTTATATTTAAAATAGAAAAATAAGTATCAAAGGAAACTCGATTTAAAATTTAAAAAAATGAAAGAAAACTTAAAATTAATGACAAAATAAACTTCATTTTTAAGCCATAATCTGAATATTTCATTGAATTTGGTATATGACTATGGTAGAATTTATATGTTATAGAAAAATGTGGGGAGGTAAAAATTTTGCAAACTTTTCTATCTATTGTAATTATTGTTGCGAGCATTATAGATATTATTGTAGTTGCTCAAATGGAATCTGAACAAGCAGGACTTGGAACACTTCAAGGTTCTGAAGAGGGAAACCTTTGGGGAGCTCACAGAGGTTCTAGTAAAAAAGAGATTCAAAATAGAGTCATAATTGTGACTTCAATAGTTTTCGTAGTTGCACTTATCATCTTAGCAGCAATTTAATAAAATTTAAGGAGGAAAAAATTTAATGAATATGATTTATCTAGCTCCATTAGCTGGTGTTTTAGCTTTACTATTCGCTTTTTATAAAGCAAGATTCGTAGCTAAAAAAGAAGCCGGTAATGAAAGAATGAAAGAAATTTCATCACATATAGCCGATGGAGCTATGGCTTTTTTGTCAAGAGAATATAAAGCTCTTGTCGTATTTGTAATCGTACTTGCACTTATTCTTGCAATTGGACTAAAATCTATCCCAACTGCAATTTGTTTTATTTTTGGAGCACTTTTATCAGTAGCAGCAGGTTATGTAGGTATGAAAGTAGCTACTCTTGCAAATGTAAGAACAACTAATGCTGCATGGAAAGGTGGTCTAGGAAGCGCACTTGACATTGCATTTTCAGGTGGAGCAGTAATGGGAATGTGCGTAGTAGGATTTGGTATTATTGGTATAAGTTTAGCTTACATTTTAACAGGTGGACAAACTGGAATAATAACTGGATTTTCACTTGGAGCTTCTTCTATAGCTCTTTTTGCGAGAGTTGGTGGAGGAATTTATACTAAAGCAGCAGACGTTGGAGCTGACCTTGTAGGTAAAGTAGAAGCAGGAATCCCAGAAGATGACCCTAGAAACCCTGCAGTAATTGCAGATAACGTTGGAGACAATGTTGGGGACGTAGCAGGAATGGGAGCAGACCTATTCGAATCTTACGTAGGAGCACTTCTTTCAGTTATTACACTTGGAGCAGTTGCTTATCAACAAGAAGGTGTAGTCTTTGGATTACTTATTTCAACTGTAGGTATAGTGGCATCAATTATCGCAGCATTTTTCGTTAAGGGCGACAAAAATCCACAAAAAGCACTTAACATGGGTGAATATGTAGCAGCTGGTGTGACAATGATTTGTGCAGCACTACTATCAAATTATATGTTTGGAAGCTTTACACAATTTATACCAGTAATAGTTGGTATCATTGTAGGACTTATTATTTCTAAATTTACTGAATATTATACAGCTGATGAATATAAACCAGTACAAAGAATTGCACAAGAATCTGAAACAGGACACTCAACTAATATCATTTCTGGACTTTCAGTTGGTATGATGTCTACAGTAGGACCAATTGTTGTAATAGCAGTTGGAATTGTAGCAGCTTATCTAGGAGCTGGTGGATCAACAGAATCTATCTATGGCCTTTATGGAATAGCACTTGCTGCAGTAGGTATGCTTTCAACAACAGGTATGACAATTGCAGTTGATGCTTATGGCCCAATCGCAGATAACGCTGGTGGTATTGCAGAAATGTGCGAACTTCCAGAAGATGTTCGTAATATCACAGACTCTCTTGACTCTGTAGGTAATACAACAGCAGCTATTGGTAAAGGATTTGCAATTGGATCAGCAGCGCTTACAGCACTTGCATTATTTGTATCATATATCAATGCAACAGGACTTACTGGAATTGACATTTCAAAACCAGAAGTTATAGCAGCAACATTTATTGGTGGAATGCTTCCATTTGCATTCTCTGCACTTACAATGTCAGCTGTAGGAAAAGCAGCATCAGAAATGATTGACGAAGTAAGAAGACAATTTAGAGAAATTCCTGGAATTATGGAAGGAAAAGCTAAACCAGAATATGCAACTTGCGTTGACATATCAACAGCAGCTGCACTTAAAGAAATGATAGTGCCTGGACTTATCGCAGTAGTAGTTCCAATATTAGTTGGAATATTACTAGGAACAGAAGCTCTTGGCGGTCTTCAAGCAGGATCACTTGTAACAGGAGTTTTAATGGCAATATTTATGTCAAATTCAGGTGGAGCATGGGACAATGCTAAAAAATATATAGAATCAGGAAACCACGGTGGTAAAGGTTCAGATGCTCACAAAGCAGCAGTAACTGGAGACACAGTTGGTGACCCATTCAAAGATACATCAGGACCTTCCCTAAACATATTAGTAAAACTAATAGCTGTTGTATCATTAGTATTTGCACCACTTTTCATATCAGTTGGCGGAATTTTATTATAATAAAATAAAAGCATAGAATAAAAAAGTGTGTCGGTAAAACGGCACACTTTTTTTGTGCAAAATACTAAATAGATAGGTTATAAATTTATTAGTATAAAGGTTTATAGTAAGTAATATAACAATTAATAAATATTAAGCTTTACTTATTATTTTCGATATTTTTATATGTATTTTTATTATTATATTAAAAAAACCTCCTGATTACATAAAATCAGGAGGTTTTTAAATAGAATTTATTAAGCTTTAAATAGCATTTAAAACTAATTATTTTTCTGTATTTTCTTTAGTTTCAGTTTTGTCTTCATCAACTTTTTTATCGTCTTCAGTTTTGTCTTCTTTTTTATCTTCTACTTTTTCATCTTTAGCTTCTTCTTTTGCATCTTCTTTAACTTCTTCTTGAGTAACTGTTACTGTTCTAGTGTCTTCAGCCCAAGTTATTTCAATGTCAAGTGCTTCAGATACAAATCTGATTGGAAGGAAAGTTCTGTTGTTTTTAACAACTGGTTTAACATCCATTTTAACTTCTTTGCCATCTTTGTCGATGTAAGTGTCTTTTTGAGTGTTAAATACTACTTTGTCATCGCCGTTAGTTACAGTGATGTCTTTAGTTTCATCGTTCCATTCAACTTTAAATCCAAGTTTTTCTGATATAAGTCTAATTGGCACGAAAGTACGATTTTCTTGAATGAAAGATGCATATTCTTCAGTTTTTTCAACTTCTTTGCCGTTGATAACTAATTTGATATCTTTAGCATTAACTGCATCTTTTTCTTCTTTAACGTCTTCTTTTTCTTCTTCAGCTTTTTCTTCTACTTTTTCAGTAGCTTCGTTAGCTTTTTCATCAATTTTAGTTTCTACTTTAACATTTTCATCATTCATTACTTCTTTTGCTGCTTCTTCTGCGAATACTTGTGTTGCTGTTAGTGTTGCTAAAGCAGTAACTAAAGCAACTTTTTGAAATTTTTTCATTTCTTAAATACCACCTTTATAAATTTTGTACCCATTATACCACAATGAAATGTCAAGTCAAAAGATTATACACAATTGTAACATTATTAAAATATTAAAGTTTATAGCTATTTTTTCGAGCAATTTCTAAGAATTCGTTGCGTTTTGGAGAACTCTTCATAGTTTTAGTGTAAACTTGGTTTGAAAAGCTATCAACACGTCTATTTGCATCGCGAAGGTCATAATAAGTCGTCATTTCTTCGTCATAATCTTTAAATTTATCTTTATAATTTTCAAAATAAGTGTAACTATTTTCAAAAACTCTTAGATTTGCTGGCATTTTTGGTTTTATTTGTGGATTTTGGTTCGGATGTCCAAAACCTACGCCAACAACTGGGAAAGTGAGCTTTGGAAGATTTAAAATTTCTATCATTTTCTCTGTATCGTTAAGTATTGATCCAATAAAAAAGGCACCGAGATCCATGCTTTCAACAACGCTTACCATGTTAGAAGCCAAAATTACAGCATCAGTAAAACCTTGTAAAAATATGTCGACATTTGAATTTGTGTCATAATTGCGGCCGTTGTCACGAATTAGACGGAAGTTTCTATAGTGATCGGCAATGAAGATAAATAGCTCTGGAACTCTTTCAATGTATTCTTGGTTGCCTACTTTGGCAATTTCCTTTTTCTTCATAGGATCTGTTATTCTGATTAAGCTAGCTTGTTGTAGTCCCATAGATGTTGGACTGTGCATTAGAGCATCTAAAATTTTTTGGATTGTCTCTTCGTCAATTTTTTCTTCAGTAAATTCTCTTATTGTTCTTCTGTTTTCTAAAGTTGTAAGTAAATCTTTCATAAAACACCCCTAATTAATTTGTAAGATTTATTTTGGTTATAAAATCACTTTTTAAATAAAATAATTTAATTTATATAATATTATTCGTGCAGGTATATTTTTATTTCTATTTTAACCCATTCTCCGATTGTCTCTTTAGTTTTAATCTCTCCAAAAAGGAGTTTACCTGCATCCATTAGCCTTGCAAAGATTATATTGTCTTTTTGAGGGACATATCCTATCTTAACTTTGTCCTTTGTCTTTATTATAATCGCTCCCGAGTCGTAAGGATTTTTAGGTTCGCGATAAAAATTTAGCTTGTCTTTAATTTTTAGATCCTTTTCTATTTCGTGAATATTTTCTATATGAGTTGTGCCAGCAATGTGAGTTTTAAAAAGAAATATATCTCTTTCAAAGGGAATGGGAGCATTCGGAAATTTGCTATCTTTATTATTGAATGGTAAAAAGCTGCCACTTGGCATAATTTCGTTCATTTAATCACCTAACATATCGCGAAGTTTAACTCTATAAATAGTCTCACGCTCACTAAAATCAGCAATAGCCATCAGCAGTTCTTCCTTTCTCTTCTCGATTGTATCTGGAGAGTCTATTATATATTTTAAAATATATGGCATATCATTTTTTATATTTATTATTTCGCTTTCTATATTTTCTATTAAAGACTCTAGCTTTTCTTTTTCTTCTTCAAGTGACTCGATAGAATTTTTAGAACTCACACTAAAGTCTTTGCTGCTGAGCAGTGCATCAATAGCAATTATAGTTTTTAGGTCTGCGTTTCTATAGGCATCAAGTGCCTTTTGAAACAAAAACTTGTCTATAGGGCTGTAATCGCTTTTTAAATCTGGATGAAGAAGTTTTATTATTTTTAAATAGAGCATTTTTAATTTTTTGCTATCTTCTTCTGATAAAGCCTCAAGACTATTAAATTCTCTAGCTAGTTTAATATTTTGTATATATTCTTCAAGCTTTTTTTGATATTTCACAAATTCCTCGTCAAGAAGTTTTTCTATTTTTTCTAAATCGACATTCTCTTCACGATTTTTGTAAGCTTGAACAAGGTTAATTTTTCTTTTTAATCTAAGAACTCTTGTAGATACTTCATAGAGATTTTTTTCAAGTTCTCCAAATATTAACCAGTAGTCAGTTTCTATATTTTTACAAATTATGTATTTTAACTCATCGCGTTTTAGTATTATATCCGAAAGTGAAGTTCTTAGTGTTTTTATTTCATCTTGAAGCTTAAGAACTACAGGGGAGAGCTCTATTTCATTTTCATTATTAATATTATTTGCATCTAGTAATAAGTTTAATGTGAATAATAAATTCATAACAAGCTCCTTTTAATAATTTATTATAATATAATTATACATGAAAATAGTGTGCTATGTAGTTTGTGGCATAAAAAAACTGCCAGTTAACTGGCAGCTTATAAATTTTAATTATCTAAGAGAAGGTCCTTCGTTATAATTTTGTTCTTGGTTTCTGTTTGATCTGTTGTTTCTCTTGTTAAGTTCAAATTCTTTTTTAGTCATAACGTCGTCAACTCTTACGTTAACTTCAACTACTTTAAGACCAGTCATTTGTCCAACAGATTGAGAAATATTTCTCTTTAGTTCTTCAAAAATCTTTGGAGCTGAATAACCATATTCAAGAATAATTGATGCGTCGATTGCAGCTTCTTTTTCTCCAACGTCAGCTGCGATTCCTTTTGTTAAGCTATATCCACCGAATTGTTCAGAAATTCCTGAGAAGAAGCCACCCTTCATGTCAAGAACACCATCAACTTCGTGACAAGCGATAGCAGCTATTTTTTCGATAACTGAATCTTCAAATGTCAATTTTGATTCATGTTCTGGTTTAGATTCAGAAACTTCTTTGATATTATCTTGAACATTGTCTACAAAGTCTTCTCTCTTTTGTTGTTTTTCCTTTTTTTCTTGTTCTTTCTTGTTAACTCCTGCGATTTCATTGTATTTTGCTTCATTTGCCATAATGTAACATCTCCTTTAAATTAATATCTTTTTAAAAATCTTTCTAATAAATATAATGTCTTAGGATCACCATCTTTGTATCTTCCATATAGATTTCCTATTAGATACAAAATTATAATTAAAAGTGTCCTGAAAAAACCAATTGTTAAAAACAATAATGCAATTATAATGCCAATTAACGTATATTTAAATTCGTTCCAATGTAATCTTGTGAAATTTTCAAACTTAGTGTGAAAAATTGAAACTCTTCCGTCATTATTGTCTTTTTTAATTATAACTACTTTTTCATTTTCATTATCTGTAGTTTGTCTAGAGTTCTCATAATCATTTTGATAATTGGGATAATTTCCATAATTATTAATCATTTGAACCCCTCCTAAACTACTCTCTTGTTGGAATCTTTTTTGATATCATAAAATTCAACATCAACCTTATTTACTGGATAACCAGTAAACACTTCCAAACTCTCTTTAACATCGTTTTTAATAATTTCTCCAAGTGAATTAATATTTTCGCCATCGTAAATGCCACATATAACTTTAGCAGTTATTTCGTGACCCTTACCGTTATTTACTTTAACATCTGCTTTTGAATTTCTAATCTCTGGATATTTATTGACTGTGCTTATCACATTGTTCTCAATAGCGCGAGATGTAAGTAACATCTCTCCAGATTTGTCCTTGTCAATTACATAATTATTAATTGTAGGAAGGGCAATCGCTCTAATAAAAATTATTAAAGCAAACAGTGCACTTATTATTGCCAGTACTGTAAAGCAATAGTAAAACCAACTTTGTGTCTTGTAACTACCTAGTGTTGCCGTTACATCGCCATAATCATACACTAAAAAATAAGCACAGAATATGGTCAATAGTAGGGCGATAGCAAAAATTGCGTTAACCCATTTTCGCCATCTTTTCACTCTCATTCCCCCTTTTAAAATATTTTACTTTATTATACTTCTCAGTATATATACTATATATCCAAATAATTGTATATTACTCATAAAAATATAATTAAATTTCAATAATTTTTAAGTAAATTAAGGGAAATACAATATTAAAGATTTGTATTTTTAAAATTTTAATACAAGAAATGTAACCTTAACGTTGACAAATAGCAACTATTGACATATATAATATTGAACGATATTCACTTTTAAGAAAATTTAAAACGATTGAAAAAAATTATATTTTTGCACTATAAAGTGAGATATATAATTTATATAATAAGGTTTTAAAATGGGTTAGAGATACATAAAATTTTTTGTGAAACTCTAAAATTAATTTAATCATTTTAGTAGTGAATTTATATCTATAAAATGTTATTATATCAATAACCAATATGAATATTATTTTAGGAGGTAAAATGAAAAAGAATAGTTTTTTTAATTCTCTTGTATTTAAGCTTTTACTTGGAATTATTATTGGAATTTTTGTGGGAAGCTTTTGTAACGAATCAGTTATAATTGTAATCGACTCAATTAAAAGAGTTATTGGAGATTTAATTGGTTACATAGTTCCACTAATTATTTTGGGATTTATAACACCTGCCATAGTTTCTTTAAAAGAAAGTGCAGGTAAAATTTTGGGTGTGACTCTTGCAATTTGCTACGTGTCTTCAGTGGGAGCTGCGCTAATGAGCTTCTTAGCGGGAAGAGCAATCATTCCAAAGTTAAACATAGTTTCACAAGTTGGAGCAGGAAACATGATACCTGAATCAATTTTTAAACTTTCTATAGATCCAATTATGCCAGTAATGACAGCACTTATTACATCAGTATTATTTGGGATTGCGGTTATAATGACAAATTCGACAACGTGGGAAAATTTACTCATGGAACTAAATAAAATTGTTCTATCAATAGTAAATAATGTCGTAATTAAAATCCTTCCGTTTTATATAGCGACAACTTTTGCAGTTTTGGCTTACGAAGGAGCAGTTCTAAGTGAACTTCCAGTATTCTTAAAAATTATTTTAATAGTAATAGTGGGACATTTCATTTGGATGACTCTAATGTATTCAATAGCAGGAGCGGTTTCAAAGACAAATCCAAAAGAAGTATTTAGACATTATGTACCAGCGTATTTAACAGCAGTAGGTACGATGTCATCAGCTGCGACACTTCCAGTAGCACTTAGATGTGCGAGAAAGTCAAAAACTCTTGATCCAAAGATTAGGGACTTTGCGATTCCACTCTGTTCAAACACTCACCTTTGTGGATCAGTTCTTACAGAGGTATTTTTCGTAATGACAGTTTCTCAAATACTTAAAGGGAAGCTTCCAGAGACTTCAAATATTATTATTTTTATATTCTTGCTGGGAATATTTGCAATAGCAGCGCCAGGAGTTCCAGGTGGGACTGTAGTTGCATCCCTTGGACTTATAACATCAGTACTTGGATTTAACGACACAGGAACAGCACTTATGCTCTCAATTTTTGCACTTCAAGATAGTTTTGGAACAGCTTGTAATGTAACAACTGACGGAGCCATCGCACTTATGGTAACAGGAATTTTTAAAAAAGTACCAGGGAGAGGAAATAATCCAGAAGCACAAGCAGTAAAATAAACACTAAAAGCCTTAGATAATTTATACCTAAGGCTTTTTTGTATGCAAAGTAAATTAAATTTTTTCAACCAATTAAATAAAATATTTAAAATTAAGAATTATTGATCATGATAATTCATCAAAATCACTTGTAGAGAATCCAAAGCGATTTTGAACATAAATGTCCTCAATATAATTTCCATAAATTTTTCAAATTTTTTTTATAATAATTTTATTCATCGGCATCCATCCACATTAATATTTTTTTGCATTCAGGACAGTACCAAGCTTTTTGTTCCACTATAGTAGTAGAAACTTGGATTGTATTTCTTCTAAAAAATCCTTTTATTCCAGTTTTTTTTAATTCTTCATCGGAAGTAAATTCATAAAATGAGCCAGCTCCTTGACCTACACCTTCTACAATTCCTGAAATCATCTCTTTTCCACAATCTAAACATTTCATATTTTCCTCCAATATTAAAATTCTCTATTAAGTATTTTAAAAAATTTTTCAAAATTAAAAAATCCTGCCATTCTCTCAATTTCAACACCATCTTTTAGATATAGAAGTGTGGGGAAAGAGAAAACTTGAAACTCACCTCTAAGCTTTGGATAATCACTCAATTTTACAGACATAAATTTTGCATCTTGATCTTTTAGAAATTCAAGACTCTTGGCTTTCATACCTTGACAAAGTCCACAGTCTTCACCTTCAAAAAATAAAAATACTCGTCCTTTATTATAATCTTTACTAAAATCTACAATTTCCATAATTACTCCCTCATCAATAATTATATCTAAATTTGAATTCCATATTAAATATTTATACCCCAAGTACGCAATAGAAATTATTTTACCTTTAAAAATAAAGTTTTAGAATTTTATATTATTGATATAATACTTTTGGAGGTAGATATGAAAATTATATTCTCACCAAGTAAAGAAATGACATTAAATAATCCATCAGATTGTGAAGTAGATTTTTTAGAGAAAACTAAAAGAGTAATAGAAGAGCTTCGAAGATTAAATGATGAAGAGTTAAAAGAACTTTATAAAATATCTGATAAAGTTTTAAAAGAGGTAAAAGAATATATAAAAAGTTTTGGCAAAAAAGAAAGTTATAGGGCGATAGAAATGTATAGCGGTCTTTCTTTTAGAAATTTAGATGTCACAAGCTTAAAAGAAGATGATAGGAAATATTTAGAAGAAAGATTAAAAATACTCTCTGCATTTTATGGACCTATCTCTCCAGAAAAATTAATAAGACCTTATAGACTTGATTTTAATACAAAGATAAAAATAGATGGCATGAGTTTAAAAAAATTTTGGAAAGATGATTTTAATAACTCCTTTGAAGAGGGAGAAGTAATATTAAATTTGGCATCAAATGAATTTTCGAGCCTTTTAAATAGAAAAAAATTTAAAATCTATGACTTTGAATTTTGTGAAAAGAAAGGCAATCAATTAAAGACTCACTCCACAATATCAAAAAAGGCAAGAGGACTTATGTTGAGATACTTATGCCAGAAAAAAGTAGAAGATGTGGAGGAAATTAAAAAATTTGATTTAGCTGGATATAAATTTGCATTAGAACTGTCGGAAGATAGGAAGTTTGTTTTTGTGAAAAATAATATAGGATAAAAATGAAGTCGATATTTAAATTTCATTTTTTAATGAATCAAAGGATTTATTATTTTTAAGATTCTGTCTTTATCTTTGATATTGTAAATTTGGTGGAATTCATTTCCAAAAACATAAATTGTTAATTTGAATTCATCTTTTTTGGATTTTTCAATGCAAATTTTTTTAATGTCTTCAAATCTAGCAAATTTTAATAGTGGTGTTGTTCCTAAAAATATGTGAATTCCATTATTTGTGATTCCTTGATAAAAGTAGGATGTATAGATTGACATAGTTGCAAAAGATACAATTAAATATCCCAAAATAGAATTGTCAAAATAGTAGCATATAAAACAAAAGATAATCGCGGATAATAATATTAAAACAAATATTATAGGTTGTTTTTTGACATTTATAATATTCTTAGATTTGCATTTATAATTATATATAAAATGTATAATTAGTACTAATAATACTATGTATTTTAACAAATTGCTCTTCCTTTCTATGTAATTTTAAATATAATTGATAATTAAAAAAGAATACCGTGGTAAAAAACTGCGGTATTCTTTTATTTATTATAAAGATTAAACAATTCTGTACTAGATTAAATCGGGTGTTACTCCCATTCTACGACTCATGTATAAAATCCTCATTATACATTCCCATGCACAAGGGCAAACATCAACTCAGTCATCGCTACGCTCGACTTTGCCGTGTTGTGACATAAAAATCAGCACTTGTGCTGATTTTTATTCCCATTCTTCTTTTCCAAACGTACGATATATCCCAAACCATTCAAAATACTAGATTCTATTTTTTCTAGTATCACTAAATCCATCTAATTATAGGACGTTTTCAAATTTTTAGTCCCGTCCCAGTCCCAGTACCGGAGAATATTGTTTTAATATAATATCTCTTTTTGTCTTCTAAGCTCTTAAAAGCAAAAGAACAAGTAAAGAGTCAAGATAAGGATAAAAAGTCCATATTAGGGCAAATAAAAAGCTTTAAGACAGATGACAAAACTAAGTCAAACAAGAAAGACCATAGCAAAGGTGCAGAGAGATAAATATCGGCAGTCTTCGGACTGCCTTTATTTTTTTGCTCATTTTTTTAATCTAATTTATTTAGGTCATATATGCATATCCACTTAAACTCATACAAAAATATTGCTTGTAAAAAAATACTTAATCACAATAATCGCATTTTAACTTGTGATCCTTGCAAACTAAATTACGGACTTCACTTGGAAGTTTTCCCTTGTATCTTTTGTAATAAATGGAAAATTTGCTATGGGATGCGTATCCAACAGATTCAGCTATTTCCTTTATAGGTAGTTTGGTATTTAAGAGAAGAGTTTCAGCTACATTCATTCTTTTTCTTTGGGTGTATTCTGTAATGCTTTGACCATATTTTTCTTTGAATAAATTTTTTAATTTTGTTCCGCTCATTTTAGATATTTTTTCAAGGGTTTCTTGATTTACATTCATGGCGAAATGATCATCTAAGAATCTTGCTACATCTTCAAGTGCTTTATCATCATCTGTTTCGATTTTATATTTTTTCCTATTTAAGTATGTGTCTATCACTATACTTACCCATTCATTTGCTTTGGCTTTAAAGAAAAAATCAGCGGCAGGAGGGCCCATCTTACAATTTAATATTTCCAATGCAACTTTTTCTAAGGATTTTGTAAGAATTATTTGATTCGGTTGAAGTAAAGCTGAATAAAATGATTCTGGATTAATGTTAATAGATGCTAAATGTTTTTCTATTAGCTCTTTTTTAAAACCAATGGAAACAGCAAGATAACAACAATTCTCGTGTAATAAAAAAATAAAATCGTCTTTTATATTGTCAAAGTCAAAAGTACATAATGAGTTTGCAGTAAGTGTTTGATAAGGATTAAACTTTTCTCCGTTTGCGCTGACTATGTAGCTTGAATAAATTGAAACATAATCCGCCATACTATAGGTACTGTTTTGAATTATTTCTTCTATGATATAAAAATCATGGGCATCAATAATAAATCCATCTCCTTCATAAAACCAATATAGACCATCTGCATAAGTTGAATCATTTTTATTCCAACAAAATGTATGACCTGCACTTGAGTACTTCTTATTGTTTTTACATTCATCTACCTTCATAAAATCTTTTACAAAATCGTAATATGTCATAATACACCTATCCCTTTTAGACAATATTCCAATTAGCCTTATTAATTCAAAACTATTGTATTAGTAATTATAACTGATGTATAATAAAAAAACAATGATACTTATTATCAATTAAGCAAATTTATATCTAAAAGGAACATCAAAGAAAGGAGATGTCATTATGAAAATTTATAAAAAACTATTTGCTTATGTACAGGATAAAAAATATCTCGGTTTTTTAGCTATAGTTTTTTCTGCTATATCTGCTGTACTTACGGTATATGGATATTATTTAATCTACAAATTTTTAGATAAGTTAATAATTAATTCAAATTTATCTGGCGCAGAGAGCTTAGCATTAAAATCAGTTATTACACTAACAAGTGGAGCGATATTTTATTTTGTTTCAGGTATGTTTTCACATATCTTGGGATTTAGGCTTGAAACAAATTTAAGAAAAAGAGGCATTGATGGCTTAGAGAAAGCAAGTTTTAGATTCTTTGATTTAAATCCATCGGGTCAAATAAGAAAGATCATAGATGACAATGCAGCACAGACTCATCAGGTTGTAGCGCACATGATACCCGATAGCTCTCAGGCAATAGTCACACCTATACTTGTACTTGTATTAGGCTTTTTAGTAAGTATAAGGGTTGGTATCACTTTGCTTGCTCTTACTATAATCGGCGGCTTAATTTTAGGAGCAATGATGGGCGAGCAAGAATTTATGAAGATATACCAAGAAGCCCTAACCAAACTAAGTGCTGAGACTGTTGAATATGTAAGAGGAATGCAAGTTGTAAAAATATTTAAAGCAAATGTTGAGTCCTTTAAAAGCTTTTACAAGGCGATAAAAGATTACTCAAAATATGCTTATGATTATTCCCTATCTTGTAAAAAACCTTATGTTTTGTATCAATGGTTATTTTTTGGACTGATTGCAATTTTAATTATTCCTATAGTTTATTTTATGACTAGCTTAGCTAGCGCAAAGGTGATTTTACTTGAGCTTATCATGATTCTGTTTTTATCAGGAGTTCTCTTTGTTTCATTTATGAGAATGATGTGGTACTCCTTGTATATTTCTCAAGGCAATTATGCAGTAGATACTTTAGAGGCCCTTTACGAAGATATGCAAAAAGACAAATTAATGCATGGTAATGTCAATAATTTTAAAAACTATAATATAGAATTTGACAACGTTAGCTTTGCTTACAATGATAAAGCTGTCATTGAAAATCTATCCTTTAAATTAGAAGAAGGAAAGTCCTATGCACTTGTCGGTTCATCTGGATCAGGCAAATCAACAGTGGCAAAACTTATATCAGGTTTTTACAATGTTAACGAAGGAAGCATAAAGATAGGCGGCATAGCAATAAGTGAATATTCTGACGAATCCTTAATTAAAGCCATTTCCTTTGTTTTTCAAGATTCAAAATTATTCAAAAGAAGTATTTATGACAATGTAGCTTTAGCTAATAAAGAAGCGACAAGGGATGACGTTATGAAAGCCTTAAAACTAGCAGGATGCGATTTGATACTAGATAAATTCCCAGAAAGAGAAAACACAATTATAGGTTCAAAAGGAGTTTATTTATCTGGTGGAGAAAAACAAAGAATTGCAATTGCTAGAGCAATTTTAAAGGATTCCAAAATTATTATTATGGATGAAGCATCAGCATCTATTGACCCAGATAACGAGTTTGAATTGCAAAAAGCTTTCAAAAATCTTATGAAAGATAAAACAGTTATCATGATTGCACACAGGCTATCTACAATTAAAGATCTTGATGAAATACTTGTTATGGATGGCGGAAAAATTATAGAAAGAGGCTCTGATAAAGAATTAATGTCAAAAGATACAAGTTATAAGAGACTTAAAGAGATGTTTAACAGTGCGAATGAATGGAGGGTTTCAAATGAAGGAGTTTTATAAAAAAAGATTTGCTCTTACAGATAAAGGAGCAAGAAATTTAAGTAAAGCAACACTGGCTTCATTTTTCGTTTATTGTATAAACATGCTTCCAGCGATATTACTAATGATTTTTGCTCAGGAAGTTTTGGAAAATATTGGTAAAAGCAAAGGCTTTTATATAGCATTCTCAGTCTTGACTTTGATAGCAATGTATATTTTGCTTTCTATCGAATACGATAAATTATATAGCACAACCTATCAAGAAAGTGCAGACTTAAGAATAAGGACAGCAGAGAATTTATCAAAACTACCTCTATCTTACTTTTCTAAACATGACATTTCAGACCTAGCGCAAACAATCATGGCTGATATTGAAGGCATAGAACATGCAATGAGCCATTCAATACCAAAGGTGGGAGGCATGGCACTCTTCTTCCCACTTATATCCATCATGATGCTAGTAAGCAATGTCAAGATGGGCTTAGCTGTAATTATTCCATCTCTTTTAAGTTTTATATTTATACCCTTATCTAAAAAATATCAGGTTAAGGGACAAAAAAGATATTATGATATTCTAAGAAAAAACTCAGAAAATTTTCAGGAAAATATCGAGATGCAAATGGAGATTAAAGCTTATGGTTTATCAGAGGTAATGAAAGATAAACTCTATGAAAAAATGGATAAAAGTGAAAAAGTGCACTTAAAGACAGAGATAGTAAATATTTTAACTATGTCTATATCTTCAATATTTAGCTTTATTTCCCTTGCTGTCGTAATACTTGTTGGCGTAAATCTAATTATTAATAAAGAGATAAGTGCTCTATACCTTATTGGATATTTATTAGCTGCTATGAAGATAAAAGACTCTCTCGATGCGTCTAAAGAGGGCTTGATGGAGATATTTTATTTAACACCAAAGATTGAAAGATTAAAGGAAATTCAAAATCAAGAATTACAAGAAGGCGATGACTATAATCTACAAAAATTTGATATTGATCTAAAAGATGTTGAATTTGCTTATAATAAAGATGCAAAAGTTCTAAATGGCGTAAGCTTTAAAGCTAAGCAGGGAGAGGTTACTGCTTTGGTAGGAGCAAGCGGATGTGGTAAAACAACTATCTTGAAACTTATATCAAGACTTTATGATTATGATGAGGGAGAAATCCTAATCGACGGCAAAGATATAAAAGAAATATCAACAGAATCCCTTTTTGATAAGGTGTCTATTGTTTTCCAAGATGTAGTTCTCTTTAATCAAAGCGTTATGGAAAATATTAGGATCGGAAAGCAAGATGCAAGTGACGAAGAGGTTAAAAGAGCAGCGAAACTTGCAAACTGTACAGATTTTATAGAAAAAATGGATAAGGGTTTCGATACAGTTATCGGCGAGAACGGTGCTGAGCTATCAGGCGGAGAAAGACAGAGGTTATCAATAGCCAGAGCCTTCTTAAAAGATGCACCGATATTGATCTTAGATGAGATAGCAGCAAGCCTTGATGTTGACAACGAGAAAAAAATTCAAGAGTCTTTAAATAATTTAATTAAAGATAAAACAGTTGTAATCATTTCACACAGAATGAAATCTATAGAAAATGCTGACAAGATAGTAGTTCTTGAAAACGGAAAAGTAGAAAGTGAAGGTAAGCATGAAGAGCTTTTACAAAAATCAAAAGTTTACAAGAATTTAATAGAAAAGACAAAAATGGCAGAAGAATTTATTTATTGAGGGGATTAAAAATGAAACAAAACATGAAAGAACAGTTGTTAACCAAGAAGCCATTGTCTTTAATGTTTCAATTATCTATACCAGCAGTAATTGGGATGGTAGTTATAGGCCTATATCCACTTATGGATGGAATATTTGCTGGACAAATAATTGGCGAGAATGCTATGGCGGCTTGCTCAATAGCTATGCCACTTACATTTTTTAATAATGGGATTGCAACGCTTATAGGGATAGGTTCGGCGTCCATTTTATCAAGAGCCATGGGAAAGGGTGATAATGATACTATAGACAAACTTATGGGAAATCTTATCTATTGGGTTATCTTTTTTTCAACGATTATAACAATAGGAGGAATACTTCTAGGACCATATTTTTTAGATTTAATTGGAGCAACAGGAGAAATAAAGGCATTAGGCATAAGGTATTTAAGAATAATATTTCTAGGCTCAATTTTTGTAAACTTTGCTCAGTCAGCCAATATGGTTATGCGTGGTGAAGGGCTTATGAAAAGAGCAATGAGTATCATGGGGCTTGGTGCCTTTATCAACATAGCTCTTGATCCAATACTAATGAAATTAATGGGTGATTATGCCATTGAGGGAGCAGCTATAGCCACTGTAACAGCACAAATAATTCAAGCTGTCATTACTCTTTATTATTTTAAGAATAAAAGTGAAAATGTAAAAATAGGGAAAATAAAAAAAGAAAAAGATATATCAACTGAAATGTTTGGAGTAGGTTTCTCAGCCATGATAATGCAAGTTTTTCTTATGATTCAACAAACATTACTTTATAAACAAGCTTTTAAATATGGTGGAGATCCAAATGCAATATTAATGTCAGCAACTTTGAGATTTTATGGGTTTTCATTTATACCAATTTGGGGAATGAGTCAGGGGTTACAGCCGATTATTGGTACAAACTTTGGAGCAAAACAATACAATAGAGTAAAGGAAACTATGAAGATATTTTCTATAGGAGGAACAGTACTTGCAGCAATTTTTTGGTTACCAGCACAAGTATTTTCAAAACAGTTACTTGGTTTATTTAAAGTAAGTCAGGATATAATTTCAAGCGGAGTTAATAATTTCAGAATATTCTATTCAGTATTTATTCTTTATGGAATTATGATTATGACAATAACTTTTTTCCAAGCGATAGGGGATGGGAAAAAAGCTGGAATGATTGTAATGCTAAGACAGTTAATACTACTTGTTCCAGCCTTACTTATATTACCAAGAGTATTTGGAGCAGGGGCTGTTTGGTGGGCAGAACCAGTTGTAGATTTTACTATGATAATGGTAGGTTTAGCAATGCAAGCCAAGGCTCTTTCAAATATGAATGTAAATAATTAAAAATAAAATAAAGAGAAAAAACAAAAATAGCAGAAGAATTTATTTATTAGACCAGCTATCAAATGTCAAGAGAAAATAAAAAATAATTAATCTTGAAATTTAAGGCACGTCAAACAAGCCTAAAAATTAGGCTTAGAAAAACTAAATAACAATTGAATAACAACTAAATATTCGGTATGTAAGCTTTGTTATCCCTCAAAACTGCAAAAATAATGTTAGTAAGTTTTCTAGCAACTGCACCAATAGCTGTACCATGAGCCTTCCCCCTTTGTCTAAGTTTTTGATAATACACAGACAAAGCAGGATCCTTAAAAGCTGCAA
>JASBZH010000022.1 GCA_029983555.1 Peptoniphilus sp.
TTTTGAGATATGATTTATTACAAGTGGCTAACTTATTGTTGCAATTTAAAATAAAATTTTAGTTTTATTAAAACGAAAAGTTTATTAATTTTAGTTTGTTCGGTTTATATCTCAATATTATTTATATTTAAAACTAAGTTAATTAAATTAGAATATTTGAAAATTAGTTAAAAAAACCAGTAGTAAAAATTCACTACTGGCTTTTTTAGTTATTTCTTATATATTTTATAAGTGCAATAATTGCAGCGATAATAAGTACGTATTTTAAAATTCCAACTAGTCCAAGTAAAGAAACTGCCTTCATTGTACCACCTCCAATGTCAATGAGTTCTCATATATTTAATGATAGCAATTACAACTAAAATTATTAATAAAATAAAAAGAATTACACTTAGGCTAATGTGACCTCCTTTAATATCAATAAGACTTATCTTTAATAAATACAATAATTTGGAATTTAATTATAAATTAATTCAAAATAAAGTAAGCTTAAACGCCGTTATATAATCATTAAAACAATATTTTCAAATTTACATTCTATAATTTAGTGCTATTTTATCACAATAAATACAAAATTTCTATAAATGACACACATTTAAATTTGATCAATACTATCTATAATAAATAGATATCCCATAAAATCTAGTTAGAACTCACAATAAAATTTATATTATAAATTAATTTCCAACATTTTTAAAATTATATTGTTATAATTATTTTAGGTGATTTTATGATAAATATTGTAGGACTTGGCGCAACTGATAAGAAAGATCTAACTCTTGAAGCAGTTCGCATAATTAAAAATGGAAATAGAAATTTTTTGAGAACAGAGAAACACGAGGCAGTACAGTACTTTAAAGATAATGACATAGAATTTGTTGCTTTTGACTATTTATATGATAGCAAAGATTCTTTTGAAAAAGTTTATGAAAGTATAGTGGATAATTTATGCAATTATGAAAAAAATGAAGATATAAATTATTTTGTTCCAGGGACACCTCTTGTTGCAGAAAAAACTGTCACTATGTTGATAGATAGGGGAATAGATGTAAATATTGTAAATGGTATTTCTTTTATTGAACCTGTTCTTGCAGCAGTTGGAAGAGACGCAGTAAATGGGCTTATTTTTTTAGATTCAGATGCTTCAAAAAATGATTTTGTGCCGGACAAAGATGTTTTGATAACACAAGTTTATAATAATAGGATCGCATCAGATTTGTCTTTAAATCTTCAGGAAGTATATGATCCGACTGACAAAGCATTTGTAATTACAGATGCAGGACTTAGCACTGAAGAAGTTCACAACGTAAAAATTTTTGAAATTCCAAGGCTAGAATGTTATAATCATCAGAGTTGTGTTTATATTCCAAAGTCGAATGTAAAAGGATTAAATAATGTTCTTGATGAAATTGAAAAGTCCATCGATTCTTTTAATGTTAATTTTGATGAAGATTTATATGAAAAGTTTAAGGAAGATATAACTAATTTAGCTCAAAATATAAATTCTCGTTCTGAAAAAGAAATAGAGGAAATTTTTATTAAATCTCTTTATTTTTTAAAATTAAAAGAGGAAGAGGGATATATTAATTTTGCAAAAAGCATCGATAAAATTTACAAAAAATTGGATAAAATAGGGCTTTTTTTCAAATAATTGTAGAAAATAATCACAACATGAGTTATAATTGTAACAGTCTTAGTGTTTACCGCACCTTTAAGGTGTGACCGTTTGGTAAGAGGCCCAAAGTATAATATGGTAAAGACTATATGAAATAAAAAATCTTCAAGGAGGATATATAATGAACAAATCTGAATTAGTAGCAAGTATTGCTGAAAAATCAAATCTTACAAAAAAGGATGCTGAAGCAGCTCTTAACGCTTTTATTAGCTCTGTACAAGAAGCTCTAGCAGAAGAAGAAAAAGTACAATTAGTTGGTTTCGGAACTTTCGAAGTTAGACAAAGAAAAGCAAGAGAAGGTAGAAATCCAAGAAACCCACAAGAAGTTATTAAAATTCCTGCTTCTAAAGCACCAGTATTTAGATCAGGTAAAGCACTTAAAGAAGCTGTTAATAAGTAATTTAAATTAAGAAGGCCAGATGGCCTTCTTTTTTAACTTTTTATAATTAAAATCCCTTTTGTATTGAAAAATTAGACATTTTCTGATATATTCTTATTGGAGAGTTTTATGAGAATAGATAAATTTTTAAAAAATTCAAGACTTATTAAAAGAAGAACCGTAGCAAAAGAAGCCTGTGATAAGGGACTTGTTAAAATTAATGACAAAGTTGCAAAGGCAGGAGATGAGGTTAATGTTGGAGATATTATTGGCCTTACGCTTGGTTCAAACGAGATAAAGGTAAGAGTTAAAGATACTTCCGAAGTAAACAGTAAGGCTTTAGCCGAAACTCTTTACGAAAGAATTTAGCATTATTATTTGGAGGTTTTTTGCATGAATCGAAAGGCGAGAAGATTTCCCGTAATTTTGGCGTGCATTATTTTAATCTCAGTTATTTACGGAGCTGTTTCAATAGGCAGATCAATTTCCATGAGAAATCAAAAGATGGAAATAATAAAGAGAAATGAAAAGATAATTTCTGAACTTGATAATGATATTAAAAATTATAATTCAGAAATTGAAAATGCATCTTCTTCTGATTATATTGAAAAGGTAGCTCGCGAAGATTTGGGCATGGTTAAGCCTCGTGAGATTATTTATGTTGACAAGAGTATGGAAAAAGATAATAAGGATTCTGATAAAATCTCAAAAAAAGATTTTTAGGGGGATTATTTTAAATGGAAATGTCGCAAGGCGATATTGTTGAAGGTAAAGTTACAAAACTCACTAAATTTGGAGCTTTTGTTGATTTGGGAGAAGGCAAAAGTGGTTTGGTACATATTTCTGAAGTTGCCGACACATTTGTTAAGGATATAAATAGTTATTTACAAGAAGGCGACGAGGTCAAGGTTAAAGTTTTAAAAATTGACGAGAAGGGAAAGATAGCTCTTTCTATTAAGGATGCTGTTGAAAAGCCAGAAGTCATAGACAATAGCGACGACAATTTTGATCAAAAATTTGAAGATATGATGGTCAAGTTTATGAAAGAATCTAATACAAAATTAGATGAAGCTAGAGCAAGACTTAACCAAAAGACTAATAGAAGAAAATCAAGAAATTAATTAGAGCGTCAGACTGTCAAGTGGCAGCTCTGGCGTTTTTATTTTTAGGATTATTATGGATAGTTTATTTTTAAAAAGCATCGAGAAAAGCAATTTAATAAAGCCCAATCAAAAGATAACATTGGCAGTTTCTGGAGGAACTGACTCAATGTATCTTTTTTACAATTTTGTGGATTTGGGGAAAAAACTGAATTTAGATATTTTGGTTTGTCATCTAAATCATGGCGTTAGAGAAACTGCAAAAAGAGATCAAGACTTTGTCATAAATAAATGTAGACAAGAGAACATAAAATGCGTCACTAAAAGTGTAAATATGAATGAATATGCAAAGAAAAATAAGATATCTTCTGAAGATGCGGGAAGAATTTTGAGGTATGAGTTTTTTAGAGAGAATTCAAAAGATAGGCTTATAGTTACTGCGCATAACGCCAATGACAGGGCAGAGACTATATTGCAGCGCATTATTCGTGGCACAGGTATAAATGGACTAGTAAGTATAAAAGAATCAAGAGATGATATTTATAGACCTCTAATCGACATCACAAGAGATGATATAGAGAAATACTTACATGATAATGATCTAGATTATGTAAATGATGAGACCAATTTTAAAGAGATTTATACAAGAAATAAAATAAGACTTTCTCTAATACCAAAACTTAAAGAGTATAATCCAAATATTGTTTCTTCTCTTTTGAGACTTTCAGAAAATGCTCGCGATGCAATGAATTTTATTGATTTTGAAGTGGATAAATATTATGACAAAGTTATTTGTGATAAAACTATATTAATAAAGAATTTGGAAGATGTTCACGAATTTGTCGGCCGAGAAATTATAAGAAAGTTTTTGGAAACGAATTTTAAAAATTGCGATATAGTTACTAGAGAAAATATTATAAATATTTATAATTTAAAAGAATTACAGAGCGGCAAAAGATTAGACCTTGGCAGTAATATAGTGGCGAGAAGAACTTTTGATAAAATTTCTTTAGAAGAGATGGAAAAAGAAACTAAAGATACTGAAAAAGTATATCTAAAAATGGGATTAAATAAAACTAAATATGGTGATTTTTATTTAGAATTAAATAGACAAAAAGACGAGTCAACTGTGTTTAATATAATGTTAGACTATGGTAAAATAAAAGGTAGTCTATGTGTAAGATACAGAGAAAATGGAGATAGATTTTCACCTCTCGGGATGAAAGGTACTAAAAAATTAAAAGATTATTTTATAGATAGAAAAGTAGATTTAAAAAAGAGAAATACCACGCCAATTATCTGTGATGAAGAAAAAATTCTGTGGATAGTGGGTATGGATATTTCAGAAGATGCAAAGATCGACTCAAATACTTGTGAGATTTTACATTTGGAGGTTAAGAAATGAAAGAAGGTTTGACTGTTCTTTATTCTGAAAAAGAACTTCAAGATAAAGTTGAAGAACTTGCTAAAGAAATTACAAAAGATTATGAAGGTAAAGATCTTCTACTTTTGGGTATACTTAAGGGAGCTGTTCCTTTTATGGCAGACCTTATGCGCAAAATAGATCTTGATTTAAAATATGATTTTATGGACGTTTCTAGTTATCAAGGTTCAACTTCTACTGGAGAAGTTAGAATTTTAAAAGATGTGAGTGAGTCCATTGATGGCAAGGATATTTTAATTGTAGAAGATATAATTGACACAGGAAATACTTTATCTTATTTAAAGAACGTGCTATTTAATAGAGGCGCAAATTCTATTGAAATTGTAACTATGTTGTCAAAGCCTGAGAGAAGAAAAATTGATTTAGATGTCAAGTACAATGGTTTTGAAATTGAAGACAATTTCGTAGTTGGTTATGGAATGGATTATGATGAAAAGTATAGAGGGCTACCATATATAGCCATTCTAGATGAATCTATGTATAAATAAAAATAGTTAGGAGAGATAATATTGAAAAGAAGAGCTGGAGGAGTTGGCTTTTATATATTACTAATTCTGCTCCTCGTTTCTACAATTAGATATTTTAGTCCTCCTGTAAATACAGTAGAAGAAAAATCTTTTACTGAATTTGTTCAGGAGCTTGACAAGGGCAATATAGTAAATGTTCATTTGCAAAACGGAAGAGACTCTATAGCAGAGGTTAAATTAAAAGACGGATCTACATTTAATACAGTTATTCCGCAAGAAGCTGCAGATACTTTTTATTCTGATTATTTAAAAGAAAAAAGTGATGCTGGAGAAATTAATATAACTTCAACTGCTACAAAAGAAACTCCACTTATTGTAGAGTGGATACCTTCAATTGCGCTAATTGCAATTATGATATTCTTTTGGTATAGAGTTATGCAAGCTCAAGGCGGAGCTGGCGGCAAGATGAATAGCTTTGGCAAGAGCAAGGCAAAGATGATAAATAAAGAGGATTCCAAAAATCTTGTAAAATTTAAAGACGTCGCTGGACTTGAAGAAGAAAAGGAAGAACTCGCTGAAATTGTAGATTTCTTAAAAAATCCAAAGAAATTTATAGATATGGGAGCGAGAATTCCAAAGGGCGTTCTTTTAGTTGGACCTCCTGGAACTGGTAAAACTTATTTATCAAAAGCTGTTGCTGGAGAAGCAGGAGTTCCGTTTTTTACAATGAGTGGTTCTGACTTCGTAGAAATGTTTGTCGGTGTCGGTGCTTCAAGAGTTAGAGATTTATTTGAAAACGCAAAGAAAAACGCTCCATGTATTATTTTTATCGACGAGATAGATGCAGTTGGTAGAAAGCGTGGTGCTGGACTTGGCGGAGGACATGACGAGAGAGAACAAACTTTAAATCAACTTCTTGTTGAGATGGATGGTTTTGGAACTAATGAGGGAGTAATAGTTATGGCAGCTACAAATAGAGCTGACATACTAGATCCCGCAATTTTAAGACCAGGAAGATTTGACAGGACAGTCTATGTAGGAAGGCCAGATGTAAAAGCTAGAAAAGAAATTTTAAAAATACATTCAAGGAAAAAGAAACTTGAAGATGACGTGGATTTGGGAGTAATAGCAAAGAGAACACCAGGATTTACACCAGCAGATTTGGAAAACTTGATGAACGAGGCGGCTCTACTTGCTGCTCGCGAACGAAAAGATGCGATAACTATGGAAATAGTAAATGAGGCGTCAATTAAAGTTCAGGCAGGACCTGCTAAAAAATCTAAAGTCGTATCTGAAAAAGAGAGAAAACTTACGGCAGTTCATGAATCAGGTCACGCTATTATTTCAACACTTCTTCCTGAAGAAGACCCAGTACACATGATTACAATAATTCCAAGGGGAATGGCAGGAGGATTTACGGCATATCTTCCAGAAGATGAAATTTCTTTTATGACTAAGAAGAAAATGGAATCTTCAATTATTTCACTACTTGGAGGAAGAGTTGCAGAGTCACTTTTACTAGACGACATTTCAACTGGTGCTTCAAATGACATCGAAAGGGCAACTAAGATTGCAAGGTCTATGGTAACAACTTATGGAATGAGCGATAGACTCGGAACTATAAACTTTGATTCATCAGACAATGAAGTGTTTATAGGAAGAGAACTTGGAAAGACCCAAAATTATTCTGAAAAAACTGCAGCTGAAATTGACGAAGAAGTTTCAAAAATTATTAATGGAGCTTATGCTAAGTGTAAGAAACTTTTAAGCGATAACATCGACAAAGTAATTGCACTTTCAGATGCACTTCTAGAAAAAGAGACAATTTATGCTAAGGACTTTGGAAAGATTTTTAGCGGTGAATCACTAGATAAAGATCCATTGGATTCCGATGAGAGCATTCACATTTCTGATTTATCTGACGAAGCAAAAGACATTATAAGTAAAGACGAAAATAAAAAAGTAAAAAAAGACTTGGAAGAAAAAGAAGATTCTAAAGAAGATAAAGATAAAACTGAATAGTTAGTAAAAAAGGGCAGTGTTGATACTGCCCTTTTAAAATACTTAAATTAAAATGTTGTGAGAATTATTGTAATTAAACTAAAATTTGATTTATCTTTTCTTTTAAATCGCGTGTCCTCTTAAAGACATTTTCTGCATTCATTATTTCTCTTACGACACAAATTCCATCGACTTTTGACCCTTTTAAAATATCGACATTGGCAAATGTAAGTCCGCCAATTGCGTAGACGTCGATATCTACATTTTCTTTGATTGAATTTAGAGTGTCTACAGAAGTTATTACAGTTTTTACTTTAGTTGCTGTTTCAAAAATTGCACCCACCCCAAGATAACTTGCACCATCTGACTGAGCCTTCTTTGCAGTTTCTACAGTTTTTGCAGTGGCACCAATTATATTATCTGGCATGAGTTTTTTTACATATCTTATTGGCAAATCACTTTTACCAACATGTACACCAGTGTTAATTGCCATTGCAATAGAAACTCTATCGTCTATTATAAGTGGCACATTGAAACTATCTGCTAAAGATTTAACTTTTATTGCGAGATCTAAAACTTCTCTTGTGCTCTTATCTTTTTCCCTAAGTTGAAGTAAATCTATTCCGCCTTTTAAGGCTTCTTCAACTCTTTCTAAAAATTCACTCTCGGTGTAGTTATCAGAATTGGTAACTAAATATAATTTTTTCATTTATAAATCCTCACTTTAGCATTTTTTAATAATTCTTCATCAGTTATAGTTGCCATTTTGTCAAATAGTTTTGTTTTAAAAGTGTATATCCTATCATCAGCTGCTAGTTCTGCAGAGATTTCTAAAATTAATAGAGCGAGTAGACTCGCATCTATTGCTTCAAATTCTGACAAGAAAGCTGCTATCATCGAATTTAAAATGCAGCCAGTGCCAGTTAAAAGAGTAAGACATTCATTTCCATTTGAAACAATTATTGTAAAATCATTTCTTGTCAAAATATCGACCTTACCTGTGATAAGTACAGTGGTGTCATATTTTTTAGAAAGATTTTTTGAAATTTCAATATATGTTATAAGACTACTCTCATCTAGCTTGTCCTCATCACCTACGTCAATTCCATTTGTGTTTGATTTTAAACCAGCTAATTTTTTTATTTCAGATGCGTTTCCCTTTATCACTTCAAATTTATTACTGGATAGGAGTTTAATAGCCATTTCATACCTGTAACTTGAAATTGCTATTCCAACTAAATCGATGATCTGAGGTATATTATTTTCTGTGGCTACTTTAGATGAAATAAAAATTGACTCCATTCTCTCACTTGTTATATTTCCAAGACTTAGACTAAGTGCTTTTGAAGCTTTTGTTATATCAGAAACTTCTACTGGATTCTCGGCACAAATCGCCTTTGCACCAAGTAGAAGAACTGCATTTACAGAATTTTCAACTGCAATCTTGTGAGTTATGCAGTGAATTAAATTATTTTTTATTATTTTTCTATTTGCTATAATTTTTTCTAGAGCTTTCATAGACATTTACACCTAACTTCTTTTGAATTTTATATAGGCTGCCATTTCTTTGAAGAGTCTTTAGAAAAATAAAAGCGACAGTACCACCTATTATAGTTGCTATTACAAAACTTGGAGTATAGAAAAATACTGTCAAATTAGTTCTTCCCAAAAGAAGTTTCATAACTGGATAAGAAACTATGGATCCAATTATTCCAGTTCCAATAATTTCTCCAATAACCGCACAGATTATTTTTCCATTGCTCTTCCTATATAGAATTCCTGATAGGACTGCACCAAAAACTTGGCCAGTAAAGGCAAGTGGTGGGATTCCCATTACAGACATTCTAATAATCGCTGTCAAAGTTCCATTTAAAAGGCTATACCATGGTCCAAGAAAAACAGAGCAGACCACATTAACGAAATGCGCCGTCGGGGCAAAGCCCTCAAATCTTAAAATCGGCGAAATAACAACACCCAGTGCCACAAACATGGCAAGGGTTACCAAAATAAGTACGTTTGAATTTTTTTTCATATTATCTCCTCTAGGAGCGTAAATTTTCCTACGCAGGCATTATCCTGACAGGTTCAAGGGTCGATTTCTCCTCTCAGCCGTAGCTCCCCAAGTTCATTATAGCACAAATTCTTTAATTGTAAAAAGAGATAATAAAATACCAGAGTAAGTGGTTAAATACTGACTCTGGTATTATTTTAATTTCTTATAAAATTTCTAAGAATTATGAAATTACTCATCTTCTAAAAAATGTTTTTTTGTAAACTCCATGTCTTGTACTATTTCTAAAGTTCCAAGATAATTCTCATCCTCGTCACGAACGGCAATATAATTTATATATAATGCGTGTCCACGTTTATTTAGCCAAACTGGAACATTGTCTTTTCTTCCGCTTCTAAAGTCCTCTATAATGGAATTTACAAGTGCTTGTACCTTAGGTGGATGACAAGACATTACATTTCTATCAATTGCCATCTTAGGTCTTTTCATCATTTTTTCGCCTTCATTAAAGTATCTGTTGATATTTTCTTTATCTACAAAAGTTATCTCAAGAGGAATTGTGTTTAGAAGTGCGTTTAGTTCATTTATTTTTAAATGACCACCGGATAGTTTAATTCTATCTTCATCTATTTTAAAAGATATATCATCATCTTTTTTCACATTCCAATTTTCTTCTTTAATTCCAAACACACTATCGTAGTCCTTCATATCTTCGGAAATCAAAATCCATTCTTCTTTTGTAAAGTTCATGGCACAGTTAGGAAATAGTATATTTTCTTCTTTATATATCATTTCTTCAATTCTCTTTAGAAGAGCTTTAAATCTTTCGTAATTTTTATCCGCATTTTCTTTATCAGAAAGTAGGGATGTAACTTCAGAGCGAATTTCATCATCTACAGTCCACATAACTTTTGATGGACCTGTTATATTGTATTTTGACTCCAAGTGAGGATATAGAAGGTCGCCCTTTTTTGCGTAGTGGATACTTATATCTCTTAAATTGTAAAAAGCCTTGTAAAAATCTTTTTTATCCTCAAGAGCTTTTTTGGCCTCTTTAATAAGTTCTTCTAAAACTCTATTTTCTTTGGCAAAAATATTTAAAGGATGACCCAATGTATCAATAAGTTCTTTTGTGACAGTCATCTTTTTATCGTATTTACTTCTGTCAAACTTAAAATTATTATTTTCAACAGGAGAGTGTGCATTTGCAATTTTTTCTTCAAAAGTTTGACCGTGAAATAGGGCAGAGTGAAGGTCACAAAGTCTTTGCACTTCAGAAAGTGGAGTTCCCTCTCTAATTAATTCTTCTTCAACTTTCATAATTTCTCTAGAATCTACGCCTTCAAAGTTTTTTCTAAAATCACTTCTTACTGTCTCAAGATCTTCTCCATTTCCAAGCCTTTTTAAATAGGATTTTAATAGCGAAGTTCTATCAGAATTTTCTTTATTTATATCTTCTATATCTTTATTTTTTATTTCTTTATTGTCATCAAGGGAATAATTTATAATTTCAAAATTATTTTCTTTAAATTTCTCTACAATCGTATCCATAGGTATATCGTGCATTTTCGCACCACGCGGAATTGTCATTACCTTACCCATGGAATTAAGCATGGCTTTCTTTTTAATTTGTGAAAAACCAAGTTCAACCATAATGTCAACGACTTCTGGATATTCTTTGGCTAGATCATATACACTTTTATTTAAATCAAGTTTTTTCATAATAATACTCCTTTAATTTTCTCCTTAAATACATAATAAAAGAATTCCTTTACAAATTATGTTGTAGTAACAACATTTATTTTAAAATTTATCAATTGATATAAATCTCACTATTTTCGATGATTTTAAATTCATTTTTGTGAAATTTAATTATTCCATCTTTTTGCATTTTTGAGAGTTCATTTGACATTGAAGATCTATCTACAGAAAGATAATCTGCAAGTTGTTGTCTATTGTACGGTATTTTAAAAGAAAGTGAATTTTCTTTTTTTACACATTCCGAGAAATAAGAAATTAATCTTTCTCTGATGGTCTTTGGACCAGTGTGTAAAATCTTGCGTGAGAGTTTTAAGTTTTTTATAGCGGCAATATTTACTAAATTTGAAATAAGCTTTGTGTGAAAGCTACACGCCTTTTCGCATGATGTCAGTACATCTTTTAAATTTAAAAAAAGAACTTCGCAGTTTTCCTTGGCAACTACATTTATCATGAGAGGTTCATTTTCTAGCATTGCGTAAGTTTCTGCAAAGACTTCTCCTGAATTTATATTTCCAATTATAGTATTATTACCCCATATATCAGAACTTTCAATTAAGGCAGAACCACTTAATATCAGCCCCATAAAATCTGTAGTTTGAGATTCCATTAAAATAAAATCTCCCTTTTCGTAAGTTTTTTTATAAGAGCTTATGCAGTTTAAAAGTATTTTTATTTGATTTTCATTTATTCCATTAAATAGTCTTGTTTCTGAAAGAATTATTTTCATTTTTTCTCCTTTTGTTGTTTTAACAACATAAATTTAATATTAATAATAATATAATTTTGGTATAAAGTAAATGATGAGTGTTACAAATTTTATTAAATAAGTATAGGAGGAATTTATGGACAATAAGATGTTTTGTTTTCAATGTGAACAAACAGCAGGATCAAGGGCTTGTATGGGAAGTGCTGGAGTTTGTGGAAAACCCGCAGATGTAGCAAAGTTACAAGATAAACTTACTGGCGCTATGATAGGCCTTGCAGATGAATGTTTAAATAGAGAAGATATAACAGAGGATACTTGGAAACTTTTTTTAGAGGGACTTTTTACAACAGTTACAAATGTAAATTTCTATGACAAAACTGTATATGAAATGATGGTAAAGGTTCACGAAGAAAGAGAAAGAATTTCTAAGGATGATGACGATGAATATTTAGATTATGATTTAGATAAACTTTGGATGGCAGATGAGGATATAAGAAGTTTAAAATCATTAATTTTATTTGGAATTCGTGGAATGGCTGCCTATGCATATCACGCAATGGTTTTGAGATATACTGATGTCGAAGTGAATAAATTTTTTGCTAAGGCATTAAGTGCAATAGGAAACGAGAAACTTGGAATGGATGAACTTCTTCCATTGGTACTTGAAGTGGGAGAGAAGAACCTAGCTTGCATGGATTTACTCGATAAGGCAAATACTGAGACTTACGGAAATCCAACACCTGTTGAAGTTCCTCTTACAATTGAAAAAGGACCTTTTATAGTAATTACAGGTCACGATTTATACGACTTAAAGCTTCTTCTTGAACAGACTGAAGGTAAGGGAATAAATGTCTATACTCACGGTGAAATGTTGCCAGCTCATGGATATCCAGAACTTAAAAAGTATTCCCACTTAAAAGGAAACTTTGGAACAGCATGGCAAAATCAACAGAGAGAATTTGACGAAATTCCTGCACCAATATTATTTACAACAAACTGTTTAATGCCACCTAAAGAATCTTACAAGGATAGAGTATTTACAACAGAAGTTGTATCATTCCCTGAACTAGTTCATATTGGGGAGGAAAAAGACTTTACACCAGTTATCGAAAAAGCATTAGAACTTGGCGGATACGATGAAGATAAAGAACTTACTGGCATTAATGGAGGAGGTACTGTAACAACTGGTTTTGGACACAATACAGTAATTGGAATAGCAGACAAAGTTGTAGATGCAGTTAAAAATGGAGATATAAGCCACTTCTTCTTAGTTGGTGGTTGCGACGGAGCAAAACCTGGCAGAAATTATTACACAGAATTTGTAGAAAATGCACCTAAAGATTCAGTGATTTTAACTCTTGCATGTGGCAAATATCGTTTCAATGACTTAGAACTTGGAGATATTGGTGGAATACCAAGACTACTTGATGTTGGACAATGTAACGATGCGTTTGGGGCTATAAAAATCGCACTTGCACTAGCTGATGCTTTTGACTGCAGTGTAAATGAGCTTCCACTTTCATTCATTCTATCTTGGTATGAACAAAAGGCAGTTTCTGTTTTATTGACACTTTTGTATCTTGGAATTAAAAATATAAAACTTGGACCTACACTTCCAGCATTTTTATCAGAAAATGTTTTGAATTATTTAGTTGAAAATTACAACATAGCACCTATTACAAATGCTGATGATGATTTAAAAGAATTAATGGCTTAAGTTTAAAATAAATATTATTTAGATCAGACTTTGAGTTTAACTTGAAGTCTGATTTTTTGTAAATTAAAAGGCCCTGATTTTTCAGAGCCTTAAAATGTTTTAAATTCAAATTATTATTCGTTGTTTGAATTGTTAGAATTATTTGAATTTGTCTGTATTAATTTTCTAGATCTACTTTTCTTTGTATTGTTGTCGTTGTTATTATTGTTGTTGTCTCTTTTCTTTTCTTCTCTTTTTTCTACACTTCTTCTATACCAGCTGAGCTTACTAGTGTAATGAGGTTTAGTTCCATCGACAAATAATTCTCGTCTGCCATTTACATACTTAGTGTATATGCCATCTGGTTGTTCAAATTCTTTTTTGTCGAGTCCGTCGTGAACTTCACGCATAATTTGTTTCCACAAATAAGCTGCTTGACTTGATCCAAAAGATAAGTTTTGGTTTTTATCATTTCCGATCCAAACGGAGCAAGTGTAATAAGGAGTATATCCTACAAACCAAACATTAGTCTTATCTGTAGTAGTACCAGTTTTTCCGGCAACATCTTGTCCAGAGAATGCTGCATTTCTACCAGTACCTCGTCTTACTACATCTCTTAACATATCTGTTATAATATATGCGTTTTGCTCAGAAGTGATTTCTTTTTCTTTAGGTTCAGCTTTGTAAATAACATCGCCAGTAGAAGATTCTATCTTAGATACTACAATTGGTTCTGAATATTTACCCATGTTAGATAGGGCAGTGTATGCTCCAGCCATTTCAAGTGGGCTTATTCCATAGCTCATTCCACCAAGCGTTAGTGGCGCATAAGCCATGTCGTTATATTTTGGATTGTCTTCTTTAGTAACTATGGAAGTTACCCCAATTGACTTAAGTGTATCGATCATTTTGTTAATTGAAACGTCGTCGTCATAAGATTTTGTGTAAGTTGAACGATTATTAATCTTTGCGTCTTTATCTGCAGAGATATCTCTTGCTATTTGATAAACACCGACGTTAGAAGATTGACGAAGTAGATTTCTAAGAGTTGTCCAACCTTGATAGTAATTTCCTGCATTTTTAGGTGAGTGACCAAAGAGTTTTTCAGGCATCTTGGCATCTAGATAGACATCACCAGCAGTAGCTCCATTGTTAAAAGCTGTAAGATATACAGATATAGGTTTTATACTAGATCCAGGTTGTCTTGGAACTATAGCCCTATTTAAAAGCTGTCCACCACTTACGTTTCTGCCGCCGACAAGAGCCTTAACTTCGTGCGAATTTTGGTCAATTATTACTGATGCAACTTGTGGCTGAATTATTCCGTTTTTGTCTCTAAAAGTTCCATAGTAATATTTTGGATTTGCCACAGTTTCTTCGAGCTGTCTTTGAACTTTTAAATCCATAGGAATATAAATTTTAAGACCGCCGTTAAATAATTTATTTGTGGCCTCTTCCTCAGAATATCCAGATTCAATTAAGATTTTTTTGACTTCTTTTTGAACTACATCTGTGTAGAAAGAAGATATTCCGCTTTCTTTTCGGCTTCCAATATTTATATCTATTGGTTCAGCAATTGCTTCTTTGTATTGCTCTTCTGTAATTAAATTTCTTTTGGCCATCTTTTCAAGTACTTTAGTTTGACGTTCTTTTGAAGTGTCATTAAAGACAGCTTTAACTGGAACTACAATGTTATTTTTAATCTGTATCATTGTAAAGTTATCGATTCTTCCAAGTTCTAAAAGTCTTTCTCCAACGTCAATTATAAAGTCTGAATTCTCTTGTGAATTTGAATTTTTTGGAAGCATTACGACTTCAATTTGTGAAAGGTCGTCATCTTCTGTAATTTCCATAGTGTTATATGGAGTGTATTTTTCTGGTAAATTTGTAACTCCAGCTAGAAGTGCACATTCAGCAAGGTCAAGTTCGGAGACATCTTTATCAAAAAATGTTTTGGAAGCGGCCTGTACTCCGACGGTTCCTTTAGAAAAACTTGCTGTATTTAGATAAGCTTCTAAGATTTGTTCTTTCGAGAGTGCATTTTCTATTTGATAAGCGTAATATATATCCGTAATCTTTCTAATTACAGATTTAGTAGAAGATGTGTATATATTTTTCGCAAGCTGCATAGTTATTGTAGATGCACCCTGTGCAAAAGATCTTGTTTTTAAATCATAGACAATTGCGCCCACAACTCTTTTAAAATCGACACCGTTGTGTTCATAAAACCTTTCATCTTCAATAGCTATAATTGCATTTTTTAAATCTTCGGGCATATCCTCAGCGGGAACAAATTCACTGAACTGATCTGATATGAGGGTTTCAATTAATGTACCATCGTCAGTATAAATTTTCGATGTTTCAGCAATTTGCGACCTATAATCTTTTGGATCAATTTCAGGAGCACTTTTGAAAATTCCAAGGACCACTGAAGTAAGTACTGTTCCAACTATAATTATAAGGGCCACTACTATCAGTATAAGTATTTTCAAAATACTAGAAAATTTTATCATTCCGCGAGGTTTTTTATTAGATTTTTTCATTTATAACCTCCCTATCTTGTTATTATAACATTATTTATTATTTTAAACTATATAAAGAAATTTTCAAATAAAAAACTCCCAAAAAGGGAGCTTCTTAATCTATTATTCATTTCTTTATTTGTTAATGGCTTTTTTAATTCTTGGTGCAATAATTGCTGCAACTAATGCTTTTACCATGTCTGGAATTATAAATGGTATCATTGCAAGTCCCATTATTTTTGAAATATGCATTGGATTGCCATTTAAATTTTTCATAATTAAGTAAAAATAAGGAAGTCCAATGGCATAAAATATTACTTCTGCTAAAATCAGAACTAACATCACTTTTGAAAATTTTGTTTCTTTGTGAGCAAGTTTTGAAATTACGTAGGCACCAATTATAAATGAAATTAAAAATCCAAATGTAGGAGAGAATACATATTGAAATCCTCCAGTAAATCCTGCAAAAATTGGAATTCCTATAAGTCCAAGCAATACATAAATTAGTACAGTCAAAAATGCCTGTGCTGGTGTAAGTAATAGTCCTGTCATAAATACAAAAAAGTTTTGTAATGAAAATGGTACAGGCCCGATAGGTATAGATATAAATGCTCCTACAGCGATTAAGGCAACGAAAAGTGCCATTTTTGTTAAGTCTTTAGTTTTAATTTTCATGATAACCTCCAGGAAATATATTACAATATGTTTACCTATAAGTCAATACAGTTGACGATAATAAAACCGATTTATCTTTTTTTAGTTAAATTATAATAGAAGAAATCTAAAAGATTTTTATGAAAAAATTCGAACGCAATTATTATTGAAAAATAAGAGTTTTACATATATAATGAAATCAATTTCTTAATTAAGGGTGAAAAAATGTTATTAGTAATAGATGTAGGAAACACTAACATTACTTGGGGAGTTTATAAGGGAGACGAACTGATAAACGACTTTAGAACTTCTACAGTAAAATCAAGAACTTCAGATGAATATGGACTTATATTTTTAAACACTTTAACTCAAGCAAATATTGATCCACAATTTATCGATAATGTAATAATTTCTTCAGTTGTGCCAAACCTAATGTACACACTTCCATCAATGATAATAAAGTATTTTAAAAAGAGACCTATAATAGTAGATACTTCTCTTAAACTTGGATTAAATATAAAATATGACAATCCAAAGGAAGTTGGAGCCGACAGAATTGTAAATGCTGTGGGTGCTTTAAAGAAATATGGTCCACAGACTATTATAATTGATATTGGAACTGCCATGACTTTTTGTATAGTTGATAAAGATAGAAATTATCTAGGTGGTTTAATAATGCCAGGAATAAGAATTTCTGCTGAAGCTCTATTTATGATGACTTCAAAACTTCCAAAAATCGAAATTATTACTCCAGAAAAAGTTATACAGTCTAATACAGTTGGAGCTATGCAATCAGGTCTTTACTATGGATTTCAAACTATGATAGATGGAATAATAGAAAAACTTCTTCAAGAATTAAATTGGAAGGAAGAGGAAACCAACTTAATATCTACTGGCGGTTTTTCTACTATGTTAACAAAAGATTCAAAATATAATATTATTATAAATAAATTTTTAACTCTTGAAGGTCTAAAAGAGATTTATAATATGAACGACGAAATGTTTGAAGTTTTTTAAAAAGAAAGTGATAACATGTTAAAAATATTAGCGCCAATGGCGGGATATACTGATATTGCTTTTCGAGAAATATGTCAGGAATTTGAGGCTGATGAGACAGTTACAGAGATGGTATCTGCACAGGCACTTGTACATGGAGATAGAAAGACAAAAACTCTTTTAAAAATTTCAGATAAAGAAAAAAATGTCACAGTGCAAATTTTTGGACACGATCCCGACATAATGGCAGAAGCAACTAGAATTTTGGAGGACTATGATTTTAAAACTATAAATATTAACTTCGGCTGTCCTGCTCCAAAAATAGTTAAGGGAATGAATGGATCATATCTTTTGAAAGAGCCTACACTTGTTTATGATATAGTTAAAGCTGTTGTAAGTTCTACAAATAAGCCAGTGACTTGTAAGGTCAGAAAGTCTTTTGACGGAGTGGACGCTTTAAAAGCCATTAAAAATATTGAAAAAGCTGGTGCAAGTGAAGTTATAGTCCACGGCAGAAGTAGAGAAGAGTTTTATACTGGAAGTGCTGATTGGGACTATATTAAAAATGTTAAGGATACTCTAACTATTCCCGTTATTGGAAATGGAGACATTTTTAATCCGGAAGATGCGCTTAGGAAGATAAAATACTCTGGAGTTGACGGTGTTGCAATAGGAAGGGGAAGTATTGGAAATCCTTTTATATTTAGGCAGATAGAAGAGCTAATTTTGCACGGCGATTATTACAGACCAACTGTTGAAGAAAAGTTAAATGTTTTAAAAGATCAGTTAGCTAGAGAAATTGCGTACAAGGGAGAGAGACTTGGCTTAATAGAGATGAGGAAAGTTTATTCTTATTATTTTAAGGGAATGAAAAATTCAAAAGAAATTAGGAATAAATTAAATACACTCACAGATTTAGATGAAATTATAAATATAATAGATGACTATGCAAAAAATTTTATAGACTAAATTTAAAAAGCCACAGATTATGGCATTTCCTTGACAATTTAGCATACATTTAATATAATGATTAAGATTTAAAAGAATAGTTTTTGAGGATTTAAACTGAATAATTAGGACGATTAATTTGTCGATAATTAGAGGCGTTTATCGCCTTATTTTTTATTATATATGAGGAGAGAGTGTTTTGACAAAAGAAGTATTTTTTACGCCAGAAGGCTTAGAAAAAATTGAAAACGAAATTGAATATTTAAAAACTGTTAGAAGAAAAGAAGTGTCTGAGAGAATTAAGGTAGCTCTTGGATATGGAGATTTATCAGAAAATTCAGAGTATGATGAAGCCAAAAATGAACAAGCTCAAGTTGAAGAGAGAATTGCAAAGCTTGAACACATGGTTCGTAATTCCAAAATTATAGATGAGAAAGATCTAAACACTGATGTTGTAAATGTAGGTTCAACTGTAGTAGTTAAAGAAGTAAAGACAAATGAAGAAGATGAATACACAATAGTTGGTTCTGCAGAGGCTGATCCTCTTGAAGGGAAAATTTCAAATGAATCTCCTGTAGGACAAGCTTTAATTGGCAAAAAAGTTGGAGATGTAGTTGAAGTTGAAGTTCCTGATGGAATTATAAATTATGAAATTTGTGGAATTACTATATAGGAGGTAAATGTGAAGAAGACAAACGAGCAAAAGCAAAACGAAATGCTTCTATTGAGAAGAAGATATTTAGAAGAATTAAGAAATGCTGGCAAAGATCCATTTATTAATGAAAAATATGACGTAGACTCCTATTCAAAAGATATCAAAGAAAAATTTGATGAATACGAAGATAAGACAGTAAAGATTGCTGGACGTGTAATGGGAAAGAGACGCCACGGCAAAATAGCTTTTCTTGACATTCAAGATTCAGTAGGAACAATTCAAGTTTTTGCTAGAAAAGACGTACTTGGAGAAGAACTATACGAAGATGTCAAAGGACTTGACATTGGAGATATTATAGGTGCAGAGGGAGTAGTTTTTAAGACAGAAGCTGGCGAAATTACAGTTAGAGCTACTGGTTTAGTATTATTATCAAAATCACTTCAAATTTTACCTGAAAAATTCCACGGACTTAAAGACCCTGACCTTCGCTATAGACAAAGATATGTAGATTTAATTGTAAATCCTGAAGTTAAAGATGTATTTTTGAAGAGAACTCAAATTATTAAAAAAATTAGAGAATTTCTAGATAATAAAGGATTTTTGGAAGTTGACACTCCAATTCTTGGAACTGTAGCAGGTGGAGCAAACGCAAGACCATTCTATACTCACCACAATACTTTAGATATGGATATGCAAATGAGAATTGCAAACGAACTTTTCTTAAAGAGACTTATCGTTGGTGGATTTGATAAAGTATATGAAATGGGCAAGATGTTTAGAAATGAAGGAATGGATCCTAAACACAATCCTGAATTTACAAATATCGAATTATATCAAGCTTATGTAGACTACGAAGAAATGATGAGAATAACTGAAACTCTTTTTGAATATGTTGCTGAGGAAGTTTTGGGTTCAGCAGTTATAAATTATCAAGGTAAAGAAATTTCATTAAAAGCTCCATGGAAGAGAATTACAATGATTGATGCAGTTAAAAAATATGCTGGAGTCGACTTTAACGAAATAGAAACTGACGAAGAGGCAGTTAAAATTGCAAATGAAAAAGGACTAAATTTAGATGAAACATTTACTTGGGGAAAAGTTTTAGCTGAAATGTTCGAAGAGTTCTGCGAAGAACATTTAGTTGAACCGACATTCGTAATAGGACACCCAGTTGAAGTTTCACCACTTGCAAAGAGAAATCCAAAAGATCCTAGATTAACAAATAGATTTGAAGCTTTTATTAACACGTGGGAACTTGCTAATGCTTTTTCAGAATTAAATGATCCAATAGATCAAAAAGAGAGATTTGAAAAACAAGTAGCTGAAAAAATTGCAGGGGATGAAGAGGCTCACCCAATGGACTACGACTTTATAAATGCAGTTGAAGTTGGACTTCCACCAACTGGAGGTCTTGGAATAGGCGTAGACAGAATGATTATGCTTTTGACTGATCAACCAAGCATAAGAGACGTATTGCTATTCCC
>JASBZH010000023.1 GCA_029983555.1 Peptoniphilus sp.
TACGTCTTTAAAATAAAGTCTGTAAAGTTTTTCAATGTCCACTTAATGCCTCCTTTCACTTTAATAACTCTTGATTTATAGAAATGTTACAAAATTTTTTAAAAATTTCTAAGTAAAGTTAAAATACTTCCCCAAATTTGAGGAAGTATTTCTAAGTTTATATCGTAATTATAAGAATAAATTTAAGTATTTTAATTTAAATAAAATTAGCTATTTGCCAGCAATCTCTCATACATTTCAACTAATTCAACTGGTATTACGAAGTTAAAATATGTGCCTGATTTTGATAAAAATAAATACATATATCCGAGAGCTGTAAATTTCTTCATGTTCACGTATACATTTTCGTCGCTGTAATCTACGCTGCCGTTATAAAAGTCATAGAATGATTTGTGCTCTTTTTCGTCAAAAGTATTTAAAACTTCTGCAAATCTTCCTGTAATTTCTCTTCCAATTCTATCAACTTTTTCAGAATTATTTAAATCATTTATATCCAAACTATAGGTAGTTGCAATATTTTGAAGCTGTTTTTCGTCTAAACTCTCGAGTATTGGGTATAACTTATCTAGTGGCAATTTGTTGATTGTCTCATTTTCGAATATTTTTAATAGGAAATCGCTCATTTAATCACCTCTATTTAATTATATAGGTTTTTTAATTTTGAGCAAACTGGAGGAAATATGTCTAAAATTAAAAAGTTACAAGATGGGGTCTATTGCAAGATAATTCCTCTAAAGGGAAACCCATTAAAGAGTATAAATATATATATGGTAAAGTCTCGCGGCGAGACATTGATTATCGACACTGGTTTTAATACTTGTGAGATCAGAAAAGAAATGATGGACTATATCGACGATATGGATATAGATTTATCCAAAACAAAATTATTTTTAACTCACCTTCACTCTGATCACACTGGACTTGCAACATGGTTTAATGAAGAACTCGGTGCCGATATTTATATGGGAGAAGTCGATTATAAGATGATGAGCGAGATGGCAGATGCAAATTCAATAAGGTGGAAAGATGTAATGAGTACTGCTCACATGGAAGGGCTGGATAAAGACGGACTTTCTATTTATGATCATCCAGGTTTTAAATATAGACCTAAAAAATCATTTCCATATAATCCTATAAATCCTAGCGACAGTTTAAAGATTGGAGATTTTAATTTTGTAGCACAAGATTTTTCTGGACACACTCCTGGAATGATTGGTCTTTATGAAAAAGACAAAAAGATTTTATTCTGTGGCGACCACTTACTTAAAAAGATAACTCCAAATATAACTTTTTGGAGTTTTGAAGTTGGAGATTCACTCGGAACATACCTTCAAAATATTGAAAAAGTAAAAAGTTTAGATGTAGAGCACCTTTATTCATCGCATAGAGAACTTATTGATGATATTAGTGGTAGAATAGAAGAGTTGAAACTTCATCATAAAAATAGAATCGCTGAGGCTCGAAGGACTCTTCAAAATAATGAGGAATGTACGGTAAGAGATATTGCAGAAAACATGAGTTGGGACATTTCTTCTAAGGACTTTAACAAATTTCCAAAGTCTCAAAAGTTTTTTGCAGCTGGAGAGGCTCATGCTCACTTAGAATATCTAAGAGCTAAGGGAGAAGCTGATTTTAGAAAAGATGAAGATGGAGTTCTAAAGTACTTTTTAAAATAGTGAGGAGATATTGATGGACAAAAAGATTTTTAAATTTAAAAATAAGACACTAGAAACTGGTGGCGAAACTATACTTTGCGGCATTGTAAATGTAACGCCAGACTCTTTTTCAGACGGTGGAAAATTTTTTGGAGTAGATAGAGCTGTTAAAAGAGCTATGGAACTTATTGATGAGGGCGCTGGAATGATTGACATTGGTGGAGAATCCACAAGACCTGGCTCTACTTATGTTGAGATTGAAGAAGAAATAAATAGAGTTGTGCCTGTAATTAAAAAGTTAAAAGAGATGACTGATGTTCCTCTTTCAATCGACACATGGAAATCAGAAGTTGCTAAAAAGGCAATTGAGGCTGGGGTCGACATTGTAAATGATATAACTGGATTTTTGGGCGATCCTAAAATGGCAGAAGTTGTAGGAAAATCTGATGTTGGAGCAATAATTATGTTTAATCCAGTTATTGCGCGTCCAGATCACGTAAGCTCAAAGAAATTTCCAACATTTGGTACAGGTTTTGCATTTACAGATGAAGAGCTTGAGTCTTTTAAAGATATGGAAATTGTAAATCTCATGAAAAAATATTTTGAAAAATCAATTGAACTTTGCAAAGAAAATGGCATAGAAAAAAATAGAATAATGCTTGATCCTGGTATTGGATTTGGACTTACAAAAAGAGAAAATCTAAAGCTTGTCGACAAAATCGATGTAATTGATGAAATGGGTTATTTTACATTTTTGGGAGTTTCTAGAAAAAGATTTATTGTAAATCTTTTGAGCGAAAACAAAATAGAAATATCTTCTGAAAATGAAATAGGCTTTGAAAATAGAGACGAAGCATCAGCAGCTCTTACAACTATTGGAGCTTATAAGGGAGTTGAAGTTTTAAGAGTTCACACTATGAAACACCACAGACTCGCTAAAATTGTTGCCGATGCAGTTAGGCTAAACGAAGACATGAAAGATATAAATTTTGATGCATACAAGTAAAAGCCTTTAAATATAAAAAGTTTAGAGATATAATATATGTGGTAAGCGAAAAAATAAACGAGGGGGATTATATGTCACTAATTGATGAATTAAAAGAAAAGATTAAAGTAAAAAAACCTACTATCGTTTTTCCTGAAGGAAATGATAAGAGGATACTAAGAGCAGCAGTAAGACTTAAAGATGACGAAGTTCTTGAACCAATTGTACTTGGAAACAAAGAAGAACTTGAAGATGTTGCTAAAAAAGAAGGAGTGGACATTTCTAAATTAGAAATTATCGATCCACTTAAATACGACGAAATTGACAATCTTGTAGATGCTTTTGTAGAAAGAAGAAAAGGAAAAGCTACAGAAGAAAAAGCTCGTGAAATTTTAAAAGACAACAACTATTTTGGAGTAATGCTTGTTTACCTTAAAAAAGCTGACGGTTTAGTTTCAGGTGCAGCTCACACAACTGCCGACACAGTAAGACCAGCTCTTCAAATTATTAAGACAAAACCAGAATACAAGAGAGTTTCTGGATCATTCTTAATGCTAAGAGGCGATGAAAAATATCTAATGGCTGACTGTGCTATAAATATTGATATTGATGCAGAAGGTCTAGCAGAAGTCGCTGTAGTTTCTGATGAAATGGCAAGATCTTTTGGAATCGATCCAAAAATCGCAATGCTTTCTTTCTCAACTAAAGGTTCAGCTTCTCACGAAAGAATTGACATGGTGACAGATGCTACTAAACTTGCCAAAGAAAAAAATCCTAATTTAGTTATTGATGGCGAATTACAATTTGATGCAGCTTTTGTACCAGAAGTTGCAAAGAAAAAAGCACCAGATTCTGTATTAAAAGGTGAAGCAAATGTATTTATCTTCCCTAATATCGAAGCAGGAAATATTGGATACAAACTTGCTCAAAGATTTGGTGGATTCGAAGCTATTGGACCTATCCTTCAAGGTTTAAATGCTCCAGTAAATGACTTATCCCGTGGCTGTGTAGAAGAAGAAGTTTATATTCTTGCTATAATAACAGCAGCTGAAGCAGTACTTTAATTATAACTTTTAGATTTGAGGCTTCCAATATGGAAGTCTCTATTAATTTGAATAAAAATAATTTTAGTTGAGATTTATTTTTAGTCTTTTACTTGTAAATTTGTAAGGCTTAAAGGTAATTCTCAATTTAATTTAGTGATAACTGTTTAGAAGAGTGATATAATTCCCACAAATTTGTAAAAAAAATATTAAAAACAATGAGTTTATAGTATAATGTTAGTGACTTTGCAAGTAGATGCGTAATTTTAGCTACTTGCAAGAATTTATTCGTTACTTTATTCCAAAGGGAATATGGAGGTTTTATGAGATTATCAAAATTATATATGCCAACTCTTAGAGAAGATCCACAAGATGCAGAGATAGCATCTCACAAATTTCTTTTAAGAGCGGGCATGATAAGAAAGACGGCGAGTGGAATCTATACATACTTGCCTCTAGGTTATAGAACAATTAGAAAAATCGAAAATATCGTAAGAGAAGAGATGGATAATGCGGGTGCTATGGAGATTTTAATGTCTGCCATTCAACCTGCAGAAATTTGGCGTGAGTCTGGCAGATGGAATAAATTTGGACCGGAAATGTTTAAGTTAAAAGATAGAAATGACAGAGAATTTTGTCTTGGACCAACTGCTGAAGAATATTTTACAACACTTATAAGAGATGAAGTAAAAAGTTATAAGGACTTGCCTTTAAATCTATATCAAATTCAAACTAAGTATAGAGATGAAAAGAGACCTAGGTTCGGAATAAATAGAGCTCGTGAATTTTCAATGAAAGATGCCTACACTTTTGACACATCAGAAGAAAATTTAGATATCTCTTATATGAATATGTATAGAGCTTATGAAAATATCTTCGATAGACTTCACCTAGATTATAAAATAGTTGAGGGTGACAACGGAGCTATGGGCGGAAATGAAAGTCACGAGTTTATCGCACTATCTGAAACTGGAGAAGGAGTAATAGTTTATTCACCTTCTGGAAAATTTGGCGCAACTGAAGAAAAAGCTCCAGTAGAATATTCACTTCCAGAAAAAGAAGAAGAAAAGGAAATTGAAAAAGTTCACACTCCTAATGCCAAAACTATTGAAGAAGTTGGAGAATTTTTAAAAGTTGACAAAAAGAAATGCGCAAAAGCAATAGACTTAATGGTAGAGGGTAAACCAGTTCTTGTATTTATACCTGGAGACAGAGAGTTAAATATTGCAAAGCTCGTTTCGCTACTTGAAGTTCCAGAGCATGAAATCAGAATGATGGATGACGAAGAGATTGTAAAAATAGGATCCCACCCTGGATACACTGGTCCAAAAGATATTGACACAAGAGTTATAATAGATAAGTCACTAACTCTTATGAATAATCTTGTAATCGGAGCAAATGAAGATGAATACCACTATATTAATGCAAATTACAAGAGAGATTTCGACGGAGAAGTTGCAGAAGACTTGCTTTTAGTTGAAGATGGAGATATAATTCCTGGAACAAGCGAAAAATATGAATTTGCAAGGGGAATTGAAGTTGGAAATATCTTTAAGTTAGGTACAAAATATTCTAAAGCTCTAAATGCAACTTTCTTAGATGAAGATGGAAAGGAACAATATTTTGTAATGGGTTCTTACGGAGTAGGTATAACTAGATCTGTGACTGCAATCATAGAACAAAACCACGACGATAACGGAATAATTTGGCCAATTGCAGTTGCTCCTTATCAAGCGATTGTTACAATTGTAAATGTGAAAGATAATGCACAAAGAGAACTCGGCGAAAGAATTTACAAAGACTTAAAGAAAAAGGGAGTAGAGGTTCTTTTAGATGACAGGCGCGATAGGGCTGGAGTTAAGTTTAAAGATAGAGATTTAATTGGAATTCCGCTAAGAATTACTTGTGGCAAAAAATCAAAAGACAATATAGTAGAGTATTCTACAAGACGTGAGATGGAAAATTCTGATATAACAGCCGGAGAGGCAATTACAAATATATTAGAAGAAATTAAAAATATGTAAGGAGAATTATGTCTGATTTTAAATTTGAAATAGTTGAACATTTGGGAGTTTTATCAGAAAGCGTAAAGGGTTGGACCAAAGAATTAAATAAGGTTAGTTTTAACGACAGACCTGCCAAGTACGACATCAGAGAATGGGACCCTGAACACGAAAAAATGTCAAAAGGCATTACACTTACTGACGAAGAAATGGAGATTCTCTCTAAAATCCTAAAGGATAAGGAGATTTAATATATTTTTAAAAATACTTGTGTTATAATATAAAAATGTTAAAATATGCCAAGTGCGAGGAGGATACAAATGGTTGAAATTAAAAAGAAAGAGAACAACAAAGTCTTTTTTGACATTGTTTTAAAAAATGAAGATATAAAGAAAGCTGAAAATGATGTATATAAGAAAAATAAACAATATTTCCAAATTCCTGGATTTAGAAAGGGACATGTTCCTAAGAAAATGATCGAGAACATGTATGGAAAAGATGTATTTTTTGAAGATGCAATAAATGAACTTTTACCAACAGCTTATGAAAATGCCATTGATGAACTTGATCTTGATGTAGTTGATCAACCTAATATGGATATAGATGAAGACACAATGGGTAAAGATGAGATAGTGGTTAATGTTGATGTTGACGTTAAGCCAGAAGTTGAAATTTCTGATTACAAGGGACTTGAAATTGAAGATCCAACTTTAACTGTAAATGATGAAGTTATTAATTCAGAAATTGAAAATCAAAGAAAGATGAATGCAAGAATTATTAACGTTGATGACAGAGCTGTAAAAGAAGGCGATAGAGTTAATATCGACTTTAAGGGCTCAATTGACGGGGAATATTTTGACGGCGGATCAGCTGAAGGTCAAGATTTAGAAATTGGATCTGACACATTCATTCCAGGTTTTGAAGATCAATTAATTGGACATGAAGTTGGCGAAGAGTTTGACATTGATGTTGACTTCCCAGAAGATTATCACCAAAAAGATTTAGCAGGAAAGACTGCAAAATTCGAAATTAAAATAAATAGCATATCTTACGAAGAACTTCCTGAATTTGACGATGAATTCGTAAAAGATATTTCTGAATTTGACACAGTAGATGAATTTACTGAAGATCTTAGAAAGAAAAAGGAAGAAGAATTTGAAACTACTTCTTTAATGGAAAAACAAAGACGCGCTATCGACAAGCTTGGCGAAAAAGTAGACGTTGAAATTCCAGAAGGAATGGTAAGAGGACAAATGGATCAAGCTCTTGCTAACTATGACCAAACACTTAAAGCTCAAGGAATATCTCTTGAAGAGTATGTCAAGATGATTGGTTCAAGCATGGACGAATTTAGAGAAAATGCAAGACCAGGCGCAGAAAAAACTGTTAAAAATGATCTAGCTCTAGAAGCAGTTGTAAGAGCTGAAAATCTTAAAGTAACTGATGAAGAAATCGAAGAAGAAGTAGATAATGTTGTAAAAGAATACTTCAAAGACGACAAAGAACATCAAGAAAAGATGAAAGACTACATGCTAAATACAAATAAAGAAGTAGTAAGATCTGATCTTGAAAAGAGAAAAGCAGTGGACTTCATCGTTGAGAATGCTAAATTTGTTGAACCAAAAGAAGACAAAGAAACCGAAGAAGAAACTGAAGAATAATTTTTAGATAAGGACGTGATCTCATGGCATTAGTGCCTATGGTAGTAGAACAAACTAATAGAGGAGAAAGATCATATGACATTTACTCAAGACTTTTAAAAGATAGAATTATCTTTGCAAGTGGAGAAGTAAATGACACAATGGCAGACTTGATTGTAGCACAATTATTATTTCTTGAATCTGTTGATCCAAATAAAGATATTCAACTTTATATAAATTCACCAGGTGGTTCTGTGAGTGCTGGATTTGCTATATTTGATACAATAAATTATATCAAACCAGATGTTTCTACAATTTGTATAGGTATGGCAGCTTCAATGGGAGCATTTTTACTTGCTTGTGGTACAAAGGGCAAGAGATTTGCACTTCCAAATGCGGACATTATGATTCATCAACCATCAGGTGGTGCGCAAGGTCAAGCAAGTGATATCCAAATAAACGCTGAAAAGATTTTAAAGATAAGGCATAAATTAAACGAAATTCTCGCAAACAATACTGGACAATCTCTTGAAAAAATCGAAAGAGATACAGATAGAGATTATTGGTTATCTGCAGACGAAGCTGTAGAATACGGATTGATAGACAAGGTAATTAAGAATAGAAACTGATTTAGAGGTGAATTATGGCCAGTACAGATGAAGTACTGAGATGTTCATTCTGTGGCAGAACTCAAAATCAAGTTAAAAGACTTATTGCAGGGCCAAATGTCAATATTTGTAATGAATGTATTGATCTTTGCAATAATATTTTAAATGAAGAAATAGATAAAGAAGATGAAGTTAGTAATGGATTTTCTCTAAAGAAACCGGCAGAGATAAAAGAGATTTTAGACTCTTATGTAATAAAACAGGAAGATGCCAAGAAGGCTCTTTCTGTTGCTGTATATAATCACTACAAGAGAATCACTTCATCTAAAAAAACTGACTCAGATATTGAACTTCAAAAATCAAATATATTGATGATTGGGCCAACAGGCTCAGGGAAAACTCTTTTGGCACAGACTCTAGCGAGACTTTTAAATGTTCCTTTTGCAATAGCAGATGCAACAACTTTAACTGAAGCAGGCTATGTCGGCGAAGATGTTGAAAATATCATCTTAAAGCTAATTCAAAATGCTGATTATGATATTGAAAAGGCAGAAAAGGGAATTATTTATATAGACGAAATTGACAAAATTGCTAGAAAGTCAGAAAATGTGTCTATAACTAGAGACGTAAGTGGCGAAGGTGTGCAACAAGCTCTTCTAAAAATAATTGAAGGAACTATTGCAAATGTACCACCACAAGGTGGCAGAAAACATCCAAGCCAAGAGTTGATTCAAGTTGACACTTCAAATATTTTATTTATCGTTGGAGGTGCTTTTGACGGCATCGACAAGATTATAGAAAGTAGAGTTGCAAAATCTTCAATGGGTTTTGGCTCAAAGCTATATGACAAGGAAAAAGAAAGAGAAAATATTTTGAAGAAAGTTGAGACAGAGGACCTTTTAAAGTTTGGACTAATTCCAGAATTAATTGGACGCCTTCCTGTTACAATTACGCTTGAAGAACTTGATGAAGAGGCATTGGTTGAAATTTTGACTAAGCCTAAAAATGCTCTAGTAAAACAATATAAAGAGCTATTAAAACTTGACGATGTCAAATTAACTTTTGATGATGACGCACTTAAAGCTATTGCTCAAAAAGCTATTGCAAAAAAAGCTGGAGCTAGAGGACTTAGAGGTGTAATCGAAAGTACAATTATGGATATAATGTATGAAATACCATCGAGAGACGATGTCAAGGAAGTTGAAATAACAAAAGATGCAGTTGAAGGAAAATCACCTGCAAAATTAATCAAAAAATAAAGCGCCGTGGTCATCCACGGCCTTTTTAAAAGGAATGTTTAGATGGAAAAAATTAAATTGCCTCTCATTCCACTTCGAAATATGGTTGTGTTTCCGCACATGGTCACACATTTCGACTGTGGCAGAGAGATATCGATTAATGCAATAGAAAAGGCCGAGATGGCCGATTCAAAAGTATTTTTAGTTGCACAAATAGATTTTACTGTAGATGACCCAAAAGAAGAAGACATTTATGAAATTGGAACGATTGGAACAATAAAACAGATTTTAAAACTTCCAGGTGGAATTGTAAGGGTTTTAGTCGAAGGAGAAGAGAGAGCAAAAATTAAAGGCATAGAATTTGACGAAGATTTAATTTCTGCTGAGCTTACAACTTTTGACGAGGACTCACTTAACTATAACGACAGTGAAAATCTTGAGGCAGCACTTAGACTTGCAGTTTCAGATATAGAAAAGTATGCGACTCTTGACGACAAGTTGTTGCCAGGACTTTTGTCTAATTTAATGGATACAGACGATCCGTCAAGATTTATCGACACAGTTGTTGGATATTTAAATTTGAAATTAGAGGATCATCAAAAGATTCTTGAAACTGTAGATGTCTACGACAGAGTAGTCGCTTTTCACGAGATAATGAAAAGGGAGATCGAAGTTCTTTCAATTGAAAAAGAAATCGAAGACGAAGTAAAACAAAAGCTCGACAAAGTTCAAAAAGAATATTATTTAAAAGAACAGCTTAAAGTTATAAGAAAAGAACTTGGCGACGGACAAGATGAGACTGACACTGCACAGAGTTATATTGAAAAAATAAATGAAAAAGATTTGCCAGAAGAAGTTAGAGACAAGGCACTAAAAGAAGCAAATAAGTTAGAATCTATTAACTCGCAGTCTCCAGACTATTCAGTTTTAATTAACTATCTCGATTGGATTTTAGACTTGCCTTGGAACGAATCTTCTGATAAAAAAGTTGATGTTTCTTATGCGAGAAAAGTTCTTGACAAGGACCACTACGGACTTAAATCTGTTAAAGAGAGAATTCTCGAATTTATTGCAGTTAGAAAACTAGCAGAGGATAACTTAAAGGGACCAATACTTTGCTTAGTTGGGCCTCCTGGAGTTGGAAAGACGTCAATTGCACAGTCAATTGCAAAATCTTTAAATAAAGAATTTGTGAGAATGAGCCTTGGTGGAATCACTGACGAATCTGAAATTAGAGGTCACAGGAGAACTTATGTTGGGGCACTTCCTGGAAGAATAATTACACTAATTAAAAAAGCTGGAGAAAACGACCCAGTACTTTTATTTGATGAGATTGATAAAGTTGGAAATGACTACAAGGGCGATCCTGCCAGTGGACTTTTAGAAGTTCTTGACCCAGAACAAAATAATACATTTACAGATAGGTATTTGGAACTTCCATTTGACCTTTCAAATGTATTTTTTATCGCAACAGCCAATACCACTTCAACAATTCCAAGACCTCTACTCGACAGAATGGAGATAATTGAAGTTGGTGGATATACCCCAAGCGAAAAATTTAATATAGCAAAAAAATTCTTGCTTCCTAAGCAGATGAAAGAAAATGGGCTTGAAGACAAAAATGTAAGCATATCTGATAGGGCTATTAAAGATATAATTGATTACTACACTAGAGAGTCTGGTGTCAGGGGACTTGAAAAGGAAATTTCAAAAATTGCCAGAAAAGCAGCCCTTGAGATTATAGAAAATGAAGCTGCAAAAGTTTCTGTAAGCACTAGAAATATCGAAAAATATTTAGGTGAAAAGAAATACACAATAGATCAAAGGGACCAACAAGATCAAATTGGATCTGTAAATGGACTTGCTTGGACAGAAGTCGGCGGGACAACTTTAAATATAGAGACTACAGTTATGGATGGAAAAGGAAATCTAAAGCTCACAGGTTCACTTGGTGATGTAATGAAAGAATCAGCAAGTGCTGCAATTTCATATATTGCATCAAATGCAAAAGAATTTGGAATTGATCCAAGTTTTAGAACGAAAAGAGACATTCACATTCACGTTCCCGAAGGCGCAGTGCCAAAGGATGGGCCATCTGCTGGAATTACAATTGCAACTTCAGTATTATCAGCATTAACACAAAAACCAGTTAAAAGTGATGTTGCAATGACTGGAGAAATAACTCTAAGGGGAAAGGTACTTCCAATCGGCGGCCTTAAAGAGAAACTTTTGGCAGCAGAAAGATTTGGAGTAAAAACTGTTTTAATTCCAGAAGAAAACAAGAGGGACCTAAAAGAAATTGAAGAAGCTGCAATCGACAAATTGGAAATCATACCAGTATCTAACTTTAAAGAAGTTGCAAAAATTGCAATAGGTGGTTTTAATGAAGATTAAAAAATCAGAACTCGAAAGAGTTGCAGTTAAAAAAGAACAGTATCCCAATGAAGATAAAGTCGAAATCGCATTTGCAGGGCGTTCAAATGTTGGCAAATCATCTTTTATAAATGCAATGCTTAGGAGAAAAAATTTGGCCAGAACTTCATCCACACCGGGAAAGACTAGAACGATAAATTTTTATAACGTAAACGACAAATTTAGACTCGTGGATCTTCCTGGGTACGGATATGCGAGAGTTTCAAAGACGGAAAAAGAAAAGTGGGCTGGCATAATAAATGAATATTTAGAAACTCGCGAAAACTTAATTGAAGCCATTCTATTGGTGGACATAAGACACGAACCGACAGATCTTGACAAGCAGATGTATGAATATATATTGGATCTTGGATTTTCTGGAATAGTAATTGCAACTAAGAAAGACAAAATAAAAAAATCTCAGGAAAATAAACAAGTAGATGCCATAGCAAAAAAGTTAGAGATGCCCTCAAAGGACAATATAATAACATTCTCATCAGAGAAAAAAGATATGGTAGATGAAATGTGGTATATTTTTAACGATATGATAAAATTTCATAAAGAAAGCGAATAATTGTTTTACTTTTGAGTATAATTTTAAAGTTTTATCAGTAATGTATCAAAAGTTAGCCTTTAACCAGAGACAAATCTTATAAATGTCTCTGGTTTTTTTATATTTAATAAAAATATTTTATATATTATTCAATGGTATTCATTGTCACCGAGTAATTTTATAACATGTTTAATTTCGTTAAATTTATAAAATTATTTTTACATTATCCAGATTGTATTTTAATGTAATAAAAGATATATTGACTTTTAATTAATATTTATGTTAATATTTAATTTAATTTACTAAGGTAAATTAATACAACATATTTTGAGGTGAAGAAAATGAAATTCGGCGTTTTAAAAGATATAAAAGATGGCGAGTTTAGAGTAATGGTTACTCCAACAGAGGTAAATTTACTTAAAAATGATGGGCATGATGTTTATGTTCAATCAAAAGCAGGAGAAGGTTCTGGATTTTATGACAAAGATTATGAAAAAGAGGGCGCAGTTATTGTAGATTCTATGGAAGAGATATATTCTAACTGCGACATGGTAGTTAAAGTAAAGGAAATTGAACCTGTAGAATATGACTTAATTAGAGAAAATCAAATTATTTATACTTGCATTCACCCGGCAGCTCACAATGAAGAGGTAGAAGCATTGCTTAAGAGTGGTTGTATTGCCTTTACAGCAGAAGATTCTCACAGATATGGATCGCCTAATTGTGAAGCAGCAGGAAAACAGGGCGCTTTGATGGGTCTTGAGTCTCTTCTTACAATTAATGGCGGCAAGGGAAAATTTGTAAGTGGACTTGGTGGAGCACCAGGAGTTAAAGCTTTGGTTCTCGGAGGTGGAACAGTTGGAAGAGCTGCAACATCTGTTCTGGCAAATCTCGGTGCATGGGTTACAGTTATGGATATTAATATAGGAACTTTAAGAGATATTAAGAGAGAATTTAATGAGAAAGTAAATACAGAAATTTCGAATAAATACAATATTAAAAAATTGCTTCCAGAGATTGATATTGTTTATAACTGCGTAAAATGGCCAAAGGATTCAAAAGAATATTTAATAGACCGAGAAATGGTTAAGTCTATGGAAAAGGGTTCTGTAATTGTAGATATCAGTAACGACGTTGGTGCTATAGAGACATTTCATGAGACTACTCATGAAGATCCTAGATATATTGAAGAAGGAGTTGTACATTATTGTGTCAGCAATATCCCTGGAGCTATAGCTCAATCTACTTCTATAGCTTATGCCGCATCTGCACTTCCACATTTTAGAAATATTTTGAATAGTGGAGTTAAAGAAGCTTGCGTGAAAGATGGATTTTTAAGAAGAAGTCTTACAACTTATAAGGGTTATTTAACACATGAAGAAACTAGTGCAATTCAAAATAGACCTTGGATAAAACCGGAAGATATTCTGGAAATAAGTGATAGAGAATTAGATTTTGCGCCTCCAGCAACACCAACTAGATCTAAAAATTTCGTCAAAAAATAAATTTTAATAGTAAAAGTTTAGATAAAGGAGATAAAATATGGATGTACAGGCTGTTTTACTAGATTTTTGTTTGGCGTCGTTTTTTATAGTAATAGGACAATTTTTAAGAGCAAAATTTAGTATTTTTCAAAGATTTTTTGTGCCGTCTAGCATGATAGCTGGATTTCTTGCTTTAGCTCTAGGAACGCAAGGATTAGATATACTATTCTTTTCAGAAAATATTGGTTCATATGCCGGACTTTTAATAATTATAATTTTTTCGGCAGTTGGAATTAATGGATTTAGTTTGTCTAAAAATGAAATAAGATCGGAAATAGACAGAATAGGATCTTATTTTTCTTATAAAGTATTAGCTCAAGCAATTCAATTTAGCTTTGCACCACTTCTTTCAATTTTAATAATTTCTATAATATTTCCTTATATAAATAATGGTTTTGGCTTGCTACTCGCTGCTGGATTTTCGGGTGGACATGGCACAGCTGCAGCAGTAGGTTCTACATTTGTAAAACTCGGCGACTCCTCTGCAATGGATATAGCTATGACTTTCGCTACAATGGGATTATTATCTGGAATATTTGGAGGATTATTTTTTATCAAGCTCGGTACAAAGAGAGGTTGGACTAAATATATAAAAAACTTTCAGTATATATCTGGCGATTTAAAGACAGGACTTATTCCTAGGGAGAATAGAAAAAGTCTGGGTCAAGAAACTATATCTCCAATGGTTCTCGATCCAATTGCATGGCACTTGGGACTTCTTTTAATAGCTACAGGCTTAGGAATCATTTTAAATAAGTGGATTTTAACAGTTACTGGATTAGATCTTCCAACATACTTGGTTGCATTTCTTGTAGCAATACTAATTTTTATAATATTTAGAAAGACAACTGTCTGGAATTATGTAGATGATGATATAATAAATAGACTTTCAGGGACTGCAACAGATTACTTGGTATTTTTTGGAATAAGTTCAATAAAAATTTCAGTAGTGGTCGAGTATGCATTACCTATATTATTGCTACTATTGTTCGGAATCATTATCGTCGTTATGACATTAATGTTCTTTGGTCGTTCAATGAATAAAGATAGTTGGTTTGAAAGAGCCATATTCGTTTTTGGATATTCAACAGGAGTATTTGCAATAGGATTTATATTGCTTAGAATAGTTGATCCACAAAATTTATCAAAAACGTTAAACGATACCGCCTTAGTGGCACCATTTACAACACCATTTGAAATGTTTGCTTGGTCAGTGGGGCCATATATGTTACTTGGCGGACAACACTGGCAATTTGTAGGATTATACTTAGCATTATTTGCAGTTTGCATAATATTAAATATAGTGTTCAAATGGTGGTGGTTTGACTTGCCACTTGATAGGGAGACAAAACTTAGATAATTAAAAGTAGTAAAATTCATATTGCCCCTAATGTTATTACTAAAAATAATATTAGGGGTAAAATATTTGGATTTATATTAATTAGTTATGAATATATTATAGTTAGTCGAATTTAAGATATATTATTTTTTGTTTTCTTTATAATTACAAAATTTCTTTTAGTTTCTTTACGTCATTTATTACTAGATTTTATCTATCTTCATAATAGTTTGAGTATTCTATTATTAGATCGGCATTTGGCGTGTATTTTTTTATATATGAGATTATTTTTTTATATCAGGTGTTTTTCCTTCTTCAAATATTAATCGGTGTTCGTCCTTTACACCATCATTTGTGTGAAGGTTGTATGATACTATTCTGTCTTTTAATGACGAGATTAAGTTTTCTATATTCCAGCCATTTGCGTTGGCATGTCCTATATCTTTAAGCACATTTTCGTCGCTATTTAAGCACTCTTCTACAAATTCTTTTTTATATTTAATTTCACATTGATAATTCCAAAATCTCATCTTTTAGAACATTGCAAAAAGCGTTAATGTAATTAGGTAAGTAGATATTCTTTTTCTTGACGATTTCTATACGCAATGGATATTCAAGTCCTTTAATAGGAAATACAAAAATATCATTTTTTGATTTGAAATTTTTATATAGCATCTTTGGAACCAAAGCGCATGCTACACCTTCTAGGCAAAGTTTTATTTGCGTTTCACATTCACTAGTATAAAATGGAATATTGTTTAATTTTACTCCATGAGATATTAGATGTTGTTGCATTAATGTGTACATAGCACCAGTTTTATAATACATAACCATTGGGACTTCAGAAAAATTATTAAGATCTATGCCAAGTTTAAACGATTGTAAATCGGAATTATCAAAAAATTTATAAAACAATTTTTTATGTATAATCATATATATATAATCATTGCATATATGAGTAATGTCAAAGTCTAACTTTAAATTAGTATTGACTCCCAAAAACAAATCTACAGTATTGTTTTCTAAATATTTTTCTAAGATAGCAGTATCGCCACTTACAAACTTTACTATAATGTTTGGAAATAATTTATAATATTTTTTTAAAACATTAGGTAAAATTATAGGTGATCTACTAGTACTAATTCCTACAGTGAAATTTCCCTTTACACCACTTTTTATTTCATCCATTTGTTTATGTAAGTTTTTTTCTATAGCATCAATATTGCTAAATGATTTATAAACTATTTCTCCTGATGCTGTTAAATGTAAAAAAGGTTTTCTAACAAAAAGTTTTGTGCCAAATTCATTTTCTATTCTTGAAATGTGGTCACTAACACATTGCTGAGATACATAAGCTCTTTTTGCAGCTTCTTTAAAGCTCTTTGTTTCTGCTACTAACATAAAAATTTTATAATTTTGTATCATTTTAACACTTCCTAACTGCAAATTTTAAAATATAAAACATTTAAGGCTTTTCTTAAATTTTAAAACAAGTTTTATATTGATAAAAGACATATTAAACAATATTTTTATTTATATTCATTTATCAAATTAATATAAAATCGTATTAATTGATTGAAATTAATATTATTTTATACCTTTTATTTAAAATAAACAAGTTTAGACTTGTATTTATAATAATATAACTTGTTTTATCTTTAATAATTACATATATATAATGTAAATGTAGGGGGGATATAGATATAATGAAAAATTACATAAAAGAACTGCTAAAAAATTCGTATGATTTACATGTACATAGTAAGCCATCTCATTTTAAAAGATTAATTGATGATATTGACTTAATAAAAATGGCAGATCAGTTTGGAATGGGTGGAGTTATGATAAAAAATCATTACGAACCAACATCATCCCGTGCAAATTTAATAAATGAACATTTTAATTTTAATACTACTGCTTATGGAGGAATCGTACTTAATCAAACAGTAGGAGGTTTTAATCCTTATGCTGTTGAATCTTCATTAAAATTAGGCGGAAAAATGGTATGGATGCCAACCAGAGATGCTAGAAATTCTCTTAAGTTTGGAAATATGGATGGAGATTTTTTTGAGAGAAAAGGTTTATCAATACTTACTGATAATTATAAGATAAAAACTGAAATATATGAGATATTCGAAATTTGCAAAAAATATAATGCTTGTTTAGCTACTGGTCATTTAAGTATAGATGAAAGTTTTATTCTATGTGAAGAAGCAATAAAAAATAATGTAAAAATTATATTAACACATCCAGATTGGACCAGAACTAAGATAGATGTAGAAGATCAAATAAAATTAGCTAAACTAGGAGTCTTTATTGAGAAGGTATGGAGCAATCTTGATGATGGAGACTGTAACAAAAAAGAATTTTTAGAACCAATGAAAAGACTAAATTTTGAAAACATATTCATTAGTACAGATCGTGGAATTATTAATAAAGATAGTCCCATTGATTCAATGATAAAAGCCATAGAATTTTTAGTAAATAATGGGATTAGCAGTAGTGAGATAGAAAAAATGATAAAAACGACACCTAAATTTTTAATGAGTTAAATGTAAATTTGAAAGGAGAATTTTATGAAGAAATTTTGGTATGTATTGTTAATTATGATATTAATAATTACTGGTTGTAGTAGAAAAGATAATACTAATCAAAAAACATTTCAGATTGGTTTTACTACTGCAGCTCAAGAAACTGACCCCTACTATATCTATGCTAAGACATTCTCTGACTTGGTTAGTGAAAAGACAGATGGGAAAATTAAAATTGATTTAAAGGGATCTGGACAATTAGGTCAGGAAGGAGAAATGTTTACAGGATTACAAATAGGAACTACTGATATGGCCATTATGACAAATGCTTATATAAGTGGTTATATACCTGAAGCTGGACTTTTTGATTTGCCATTTATATTTAAAGATTCAGAGCAAGCTAAGTTGGTTTTAGATGGAAAACTTGGTAAAGAAATTCTAAATAAATATGAAGATTATGGAATAGAAGCACTTTCTTATGGTGAAGGAGGATTTAGACATTTAATAACTTTGCAAGACGAAGTTAGAGAAGTTGATGACTTTAAAGGTCTAAAGATAAGGTCTATGGAAACAGAAACGTACTTAGAAACATATAAAAGGCTTGGAACAAATGCAGTCCCAATGGCTTGGTCTGAGACTATAACTGGATTACAACAAGGTACTATTGATGGTTTAGACGTACCAACTAGTGTAGCATATTCAAATGGATTTGCAGAAGTTGCTCATTGTTTTAATAAAACAGGACACTTTTATTCGCCACTAATTTTATGTGTATCTAAATCAATATATGATGATTTAGATGATGATGAACAAAAGATACTAAGTGAATGTGCGATAGAAGCAGGGGAACAAACAAGGATTAGCAATAAAAAGTATGAAGAAAAAATGTTAAAAGAAATGGAAGATAAAGGGATGGAAATAGTTACAGATGTAGATATAGATTCATTTCAAAATGCTTTTAAAGATTTCTATGATGTAAGAGCAGAAAAGATAGGGGAGAAATATGTTGAGGAATTAAAGGAAATATTAGATTTGTAGGGGTGAGGTAATGAAGAAATTTAATGATATTATAACAAAAATACTTTATGGGTTAATAGTGATTAATTTTGGTGTTCTTATAATTGCATGCGTGCTACAAGTATTTACTAGATTCGTTTTAAATAGTTCTTTGTCTTGGACAGAAGAATTAGCTAGATATACTTTTATCTGGTCAAATATGTTAGGAGCAATTCTTTGTACTAAAAATAATTCAAATGCAAAAGTGGCTATAATAACTGATAATGTTTCAATAGAAAAGAGAAAACTTTTAAGTAAAATATGTAATATTATTAGTATTATTATTGGGATAATAATAGCAGTATATGGAGTCAGGGTTGCTATGGCAGTAAAAACACAATTGACACCTGCGCTTAGAATCAGTAACTTTTTTGTTTTCGTATCTGCGCCGATTTTTGGAATATTACTTGTATTTTATTCGATATATGATATTTACAAAGATCTAATAAACGATCATGAAAGGAGTTAGGAAATATGTTAGGAATTGTGTTTATAATTATGTTTGTACTTATTTTAATCGGATTACCTGTTTACTTATCAATACTAGGGTCGGGTATGGTTTTTCTTCTAATGACCGGAATGAAGCCGCTATTATTAGTTCCTCAAAGATTTGTTACTGGACTTGACTCTTTTCCTTTATTGGCTATACCATTATTTGTTTTTGTCGGCGAAATTATGGATAAAGGAGGAATATCTAGAAAAATGATAAATTGGGCAGACAGTTTGATAGGCTGGATGTCTGGTGGATTAGGTATAGTTACTATAGTATCTTGCGCAATATTTGCAGCATTGACAGGTTCTGGACCAGCCACAGTAGCTGCTATCGGTAGTATTATGATACCATCATTAATAGAAAATGGGTATGATGAAAAGACAGCTGCTGGTATGTCTGCAGCTGGTGGAGCTTTAGGGCCTATAATTCCTCCAAGTATCCCTATGATTATTTATGGTGTTACAATGGGATTATCCATACCAAAAATGTTTATAGCGGGAATTTTGCCAGGTGCTTTTATGATGCTTTTACTTATTATAGTAAATTTAGTTATAGTTAAAAAGAATTCTACTAGTGCTAAAGAAGAGAGAAAAAAATTTTCCTTACGTAGACTTTTAGTCAATACATGGGAAGCTCTTGGAGCTCTTTGCCTTCCAATAATAATTTTAGGAGGGATATATGCAGGAATATTTACACCAACTGAAGCTGCTGCTGTTGGTGTAGCATATGCTTTAGTTTTGAGTATTTTTGTATATAAAGAAATGAAACTAAGAGAAATTCCAGAAGCGTTACTTAATTCAATGGAAACAGCTGCAATGGTAGGCATTATTATGGGGGCAGCAAATCTATTGTCATGGATAATGTCTGTGACAAATGTAGGAGAATTAATAAATAATACTTTAGGTGGTTTATTGACTACAAAGGTTTCTTACTTATTAGTATTAATGTTAATTTTGTTCTTTGTTGGAGCGCTCATGGATACTGTAGCAGCTATTATAATTCTAGCACCAGTTTTAGTACCACTTGGAATTGAATTGGGACTTGATCCTTTACATTTGGGTATGGTTTTTGTAATTAATTTAGTTATTGGTTATGTAACTCCTCCTTTTGGTTATAATTTATTTACTGCAAGTTCTATAACTGGGTTAAGCTTTAATGAAATAGTTAAAGGAGTAATTCCATTCCTGGTTATCGAGCTGGTTGCGGTATTAATTTTAGCTTTTATACCACAGATTATAACTTTTTTACCAGAAATAATAGGGTAAATAATATAAGTAAAATTAATATAATAAAAATTAGTGTGATATTTATAAAAAAGAATAAATCCTTTCCAAAATTAGGAATTTATTC
>JASBZH010000024.1 GCA_029983555.1 Peptoniphilus sp.
GCAGAGCAGATGGCAATATGGTAAACAAAATTGTCAGAGAAATTTTAAATTAAAACAAAACCTAGGTTTATTACCTAGGTTTTTTAATTTTGCAATAGATAAAAACCATTAAAATAGGGTATAATATTAAAAAATAGTATAAACTGTTTTTTAAGGAGGGCATTATGAAAGCTCTAAAAAAATTATTTATATTTTCGATATTTTTGGACATAAATATTTTAAATGTTTTTGCTAAAGAAAATGTTGAAACAGTAGCAAGGGGAATATTTTCAAATGAATATATCTTTACGATATTATTAGTATTAGCTTTAGCTGGAGCCGTCTTAGAACTATTAACTCCAGGCTTTGGACTTGGAGGAGCAATATCTTTAATATCCTTTGGATTATTCTTTTGGGGAAATTTACTTATGGGTCACACTAATTGGTATTCTGTATTTGTTTTTGTAATAGGAATACTTTTGTTGGGATTAGAGACGCTTATTCCTGGGTTTGGAATAGCTGGGATAGGTGGAATAGCGGCGCTTATTGCTGCAATTGTTATGGCTATGAGTGATATTTATTTTGCTTTTTTATCGCTATTAATAGCGATAGTTATTTCTGCAATGATTGGCACTTATCTATTTAAAAAAGGAAGAAATTCTGAGCTCATCAACAAAATGAGATTATTTACAAGCTCAAATACTGAGTCGGGATATGTGTCAAATGATTTTGTCGATGTAGAAATAGGCCAAAAGCTCTATACAACTACGCCTCTTAAACCTACAGGTTTTGCAAACTTAAATGGAGAAAAAATTGAAGTTATATCTAATAGTGGATATATAGGTAAAGGTGTAGAAGTTTCGGTAGTTAGGATTTATGGATCCAAGATCTATGTAGAAGAAGTTAAATAGGAGGTAGTATGAGATTATTTCCAATGATAGGTGTGCTACTTATAGTAGTACTAGTAATTTTGTTTTTATCTTTTGTTCCAGTGGGACTTTGGATAACAGCTTTCTTTTCTGGGGTAAGGATGAAGATTTCCGACCTTATAGGAATGAGACTTAGAAGAGTAAAACCATCAAGAATAGTTAGACCATCAATAAAAGCAACAAAGGCAGGACTTTCTTTGGATATTCCTGAGCTTGAAGCCCATTACTTAGCAGGTGGAAATGTGGATACTCTAGTGGATGCACTTATAGCTGCTCAAAGAGCAAATATTCCACTTCAGTTTGAAAGAGCTGCGGCAATAGATCTTGCTGGTAGAGATGTTTTAGAAGCTGTACAAGTTTCTGTAAATCCAAAAGTTATAGAAACTCCAAATATCTCAGCTGTCGCGCAAGATGGAATAGAAGTTATGGTAAAAGCCAAGGTAACTGTAAGGGCAAATATCGATAGACTTGTCGGTGGTGCTGGAGAACAAACAATAATAGCAAGAGTTGGAGAAGGAATTGTTACTACAGTTGGTTCTTCTCAGACATATAAGTCAGTTTTGGAAAATCCAGATTCTATATCAAAAGTTGTATTAGATAAAGGACTCGACTCAGGCACTGCTTTTGAAATTTTATCAATAGATATTGCAGATGTCGATGTTGCGAGAAATATTGGTGCAAGACTTCAAACTGATCAAGCAGAAGCTGATAAGAGAATTTCTGAAGCAAAAGCAAGTGAAAGACGTGCAATGGCTCACGCGCGTGAACAAGAAATGAGAGCTGAAGTTGAAGCCATGAGAGCAAAAGTTGTTGAAGCAGAGTCTCAAGTTCCAATAGCAATGGCAGAAGCTCTAAGAAGTGGCAATATTGGAGTAATGGATTACTACAAATTAAAAAATCTAAACTCAGATACAGACATGAGAAATACAATTGCAAAAGCATCTGATATCGATAAAAAGAAGGAAAATAAATAATGAAATTCTCTGACTTTATAGATATTTTATTTGTTTCATATTTGCCCATTATTATTTTTATAATATCGGGTATACTTTCTATTCGCAAATCTATGAAAGAAAAGAAAGAGAAAAATATAGATAAATATCAGAATAGAAAAAGAGATTTGAATAAAAATTACAGAAAAAATAAAAATAATGATGCTTTTGGTAAAATAAATTATAATTATAAAAACTTTTCTAAAAAAATAGAGAGTTTATTAGATGAAGATGAACAAAGAACTTTAAACAACAAAAAAATAGATAGCGCAAAAAATATTTCTGAAAATAAAAATATGTCACATAATGTTAAAGAAAAAGAATCTAATAATGGAAATAAATTGAGTTTAAATCAAACTCCATTATCTGAAATTCCATTTTTGGGAGATCAAAGTTCCTATGATTATTTTGATGATGACTTTTATGATTTTGATACTGAAAAGGTAGCAGATATTTATATTTATAAAGAAATTTTTGATAAGCCGCTAAGTCTTAGATAATCTTTAAAAATAGAGCTTACTTTTCACTTACTATAGAAAAGTAAGCCTTTTTATGATATTATAATAATCACGTTTAGGAGGTATTTATTTGGCAAAATCACAAGCTACTATTGATATAGATGATGTAAATTTAATTTCAGTTATATTTGGAAAGCTAGATGAGAATATAGACTTAATTGAAAAAAAGATGGATGTCAGCATAAAATCTGTCGACGGAAAACTAATTATAACTGGAGAAGAAGAGAATGCTTCTGATGCAAAAATTCTTCTAGAAAATCTTATCAGTTTGGTCAAAAAACAAAAAGTTTTAAGTGCAGCTGATATTAATTATTCAATATCACTTATCAAAAATAACGAAAAGAGATCACTGCCAGAACTATTAAATGAAACTGTTGTCTATACTTCAATGGGAAAACCAATTAGGCCAAAAACTTTAGGGCAAAAGAGATATATGGACAATATTAATAATAATGATATAGTTTTTGGGATTGGACCAGCTGGTACTGGTAAGACTTATTTAGCTATGGCAGCTGCAGTTAGGGCATTTAAGGCAAAAGAAGTCAATAGGATAATTTTGACAAGACCGGCAGTTGAAGCTGGAGAAAATCTTGGATTTTTGCCAGGGGATCTTCAAAACAAAGTTGATCCATATTTAAGACCTCTTTATGATGCACTTTTTGAAATTTTAGGTCATGATAATTACAACAATTTAGTAGAAAAAGGACTTATAGAGGTGGCACCTCTTGCTTATATGCGCGGTAGAACTCTTGACAGTGCATTTGTGATTTTAGATGAAGCTCAGAATACGACAAATGAACAGATGAAGATGTTTTTAACTAGACTTGGGTATGGTTCAAAAGCAATTATTACTGGAGATGTGACTCAAATAGATTTGCCTAGGGGCAAACAATCTGGTCTTAAGACTGTTTTAAAAATTCTTTCTGATGTAAGGGGAATTGGAATTACTTATTTAAATAGATACGACATTGTACGTCATCCACTAGTTCAAAGAATCATAAGTGCATACGAAAAGTATGAAAAGTCTAATAATAAAAAGCCGTCTGAGAAGCAAAAGTCTAAAGAGGGAAAATAGTGAATATTTATTTTGACAATAGGCAAGACTTATTAGAAATAACTGACGAGATTAAAGACACGATCACAAAGACAATTAAAAAAGTTTTGGAACTTGAAAATATAAAAGAAGATGCGGAAGTATCCGTTTCTTTTGTTGATGATAATGAAATCCAAAATCTAAACAGAGACTTTAGAGGTGTCGACTCGTCTACAGATGTTTTATCATTTCCAATAGATGATGAATTTAAATTAGAGGGAAATATTCTTGGAGATGTCATCATAAATATGAAAAGAGTTCTTGAACAGGCAAAAGAATTTTCTCATTCTAATGAAAGGGAACTTTCTTATCTCACATGCCACAGTGTTTTGCACCTTTTGGGATATGATCATATCGAAGATTGTGATAAAAAAGTCATGCGCGAAAGGGAAAAACATGTGATGAAAGAGCTCAAAATTTTTAAATAGGTGATTTTATGAAAAAAGGACGCTTTATATCATCATTTAATTATGCAGTCCAAGGAATAATATCCGTATTAAAAACTGAAAAAAATATGAAATTTCATTATCTTGCGGCGGTTGCCGTGATAATAATTTCACTTTTTTTTGATATTTCAAGTACAGAATTTATGCTAATGCTTTTTGCCATAGTTCTTGTTGTATTTGCGGAGATGGTAAATACTGCTATTGAGAGAACAATTGACTTAGTAGTTCAAGAATACAACCCAATTGCAAAATATGTTAAAGATGTAGCTGCAGGAGCAGTTTTAATTACAGCGATAAATGCTATTGTAGTTGCATACCTCGTGTTCTATGACAAGTTTGCATCGATGGGTGACTTACTCTTATTTAAAATAAAAAATGCTCCAAATCATTTAGCGTTTGTTTCACTTATCATTGTGATAATACTTACTGTGGGAGCTAAGTTTTTAATGGCAGAAAAAAATGGAGGAACTTTTTTTCAAGGTGGTGCTTGCAGCGGTCACTCTGCAATAGCCTTTTGTGCAGCAACTATTATATCTATGCTTGCGGAGAAATCTCTCATCACTCTTTGTGCTTTTGGACTTGCATTTTTAGTGGCAGAATCGAGAGTTGAAGGAAAAATTCACAAAACAAGCGAAGTGGTTACTGGAGCAATACTCGGAATATGTGTTGCGATTTTTGTTTTTAAGGTAGTTGGTTAGATGGAAATAGAAGAACTTATTGAAAAAGCTATAAATGCAAAAAATAATCAAACTTATACGCCATATTCACATTTTAATGTCGGATGTGCAGTAGAGATGGAAGATGGCTCAATTTATACAGGCGGAAATATTGAAATAGCTTCATATTCACCGACAAATTGTGCAGAGAGGACTGCAATATTTAAGGCAGTCTCTGAAGGAAAAAGAGAGATAAAAAAAATTGCGATAACTGGTGATGCTGATTATACATTTCCTTGTGGAGTGTGTAGACAGGTAATCAGAGAATTTGCAAAAGATCCAATTATTGTGATTGCAAATAGCACGAATGATTATAAAACTTTTACAATGGATGAAATTTTACCTCATTCTTTTGGACCAGAAGATTTAACAAGGAGTAAGAATGGAGAATAAAAAATTTAAATCAGGTTATGTTTCAATAATAGGTAGACCAAATGTTGGAAAATCTACTTTATTAAATGAAATAATTGGAGAAAAAATATCAGCAATTTCTCCAAAGCCTCAAACGACAAGACAAAACATAACATTTATTTATACTGATGATGATGCTCAGATTATATTTTTAGATACTCCCGGTATGCAAAGACCTAAAAACAAATTAGGTAAATATATGCTAGAGGAATCTAAAGCGGGAATAGAAGATGCAGATGTAATCACTTATATTGTGGATATTTCTGATAAAATTGGCAAGACTGAAAGAGCAATAATCGATATTTTAAAAAACTATAAAGATAAATTGCCAATCATTCTTTTGATAAATAAAATTGACAAGGTAAAAAAAGAAGAACTTTTACTCATCATGGATATGTACAATAAAGAGGGAATTTTTGATGTTATAATTCCTATTTCTGCCATGAATGGCGATGGAGTAGATATTTATGTTGAAAAAGTAAAAGAATATCTAGACGAAGGCCCGATGTTTTATCCTGAGGATATGATTACAGATAAAAATGAGAGATTTATTGCAGCTGAATTGATACGCGAAAAGGGTCTTAAATATCTTCAAGATGAAGTGCCTCATGGACTTGCTGTAGAAATTGACAAATTCAAAAGAAGAGAAGAAAAGGATCTTTACGATATAAATGCAACTATTTATGTTGAGAAAGAATCTCACAAGGGAATTATTATTGGTAAAAATGGTCAGATGCTTAAAAAGATAGCTCAAGAGTCGAGAGAGGCGATTGAAAAACTAATAGGTACTCAAGTAAATCTACAAGTTTGGGTAAAAGTTGAAAAGAATTGGCGAGATAAAGACAATTCGGTAAAGAAATTTGGATACAATTAAAAATTTTACTGAAGGCATTGTCATAAATGAAATGGATTATGGCGATACTTCAAAAATAATTAGAGTTTTTACAAAAGATTATGGCAAAATTCCTGTGATGGTAAAGGGAGCTAAGACAAATAAATCTAAAAATTTAGGAGTCTGTCAAATTTTTGGCCTAAATGAATATTTATTTAGGAAGGGTCAAAGCTTTTATTATATAAATAATGCAAAGATAATGGAATCTAATTTTAAGATTAGACAAAATTTATACAATACAATTTATGCATCTTTTGCTCTCGAATTAGTAGATAAGAGCACTATTGACAGGGATCCAAATTCAAAAATCTTTGAACTTTTAAAAAAAACTCTAAGACTATTTAATGATACAAAAGATCCTGTATCACTTATAATTGCATTTGAAATAAAATATTTGAGTTTTTTAGGATATAGACCTAAACTTACAATTTGCGATTTTAATTACTTTTCTATAAGAGAGGGAGTAATTGATTTCAGAGATGAGTTTTCAGTTGAAGTTACAAAAGAAGATATTAATTTTTTAAAATTTCTCTTGCACAATACACTCGATAAGACAAATAATTATAATATTAATAGAAAACTATTTTTACACAATATTATTATAAACTATATAAAATATAATTTAGAAATCAGTAATTTTAATTCATTAAAATTACTTAGTTAAGGAGGAAGAAATGTATTTCCAAGATTTAATTCTAACACTTGAAAATTATTGGAAAGAAAAGGGAGCAATAATTTTGCAACCTTATGATATTGAAAAAGGTGCTGGAACAATGAACCCACAAACTTTTTTGAGGGCTCTTGGTCCAGAAGAATGGAAAGTAGTTTATGTTGAGCCATCAAGAAGACCAGCTGATGGTAGATATGGTGAAAATCCTAATAGACTTTATCAACACCATCAATTACAAGTTATTTTAAAACCATCACCAGAAGAAGTTCAACAAATGTATTTAGATTCTCTTTTTGCAATAGGAATAGACCCTAAAAAACACGATATACGTTTTGTTGAAGATAACTGGGAATCTCCAACTTTAGGAGCTTGGGGACTAGGATGGGAAGTTTGGCTTGACGGAATGGAAGTTACTCAATTTACTTATTTTCAACAAGTTGGTGGAGTGAATTTAGATCTTGAAAGTGCAGAACTTACTTACGGACTAGAAAGAATTGCAATGTATTTACAAGATGTCGATTCTGTATATGATATTAAGTACAATGACAAACTTACTTACGGAGATGTTTTTAAGAAGAATGAATATGAACATTCTGTATATGCATTCGAACTTGCTGATGTTGACATGCTTAGAAAACTATTTGATATGTATGAAAAAGAAGCTAATAGAGTTATAGAAGAAAATATTGTCTTAGATGCTTACGATTATACTTTAAAGTGTTCACACACATTTAACTTGCTAGATGCTAGAGGTGCACTTTCAGTTTCTGAGAGAACTTCATATATACAAAGAGTTAGAAATTTGGCAAGACTAGTTGCAAAACAATATTTAGTCCAAAGGGAAGAAATGGGTTTTCCTTTATTAAATAGAGGTGAAGACAATGAATAATTATTTATTAGAGATTGGAGTAGAAGAATTGCCGTCTAGATTTGTAGAGATGGCTATAGAACAAATTAAAGATAAATCAGAAAAACTTCTACAAGAAAATAAAATTGATTTTGAGAGCACTTCTGTTTATGCTACACCTAGACGTTTATCACTCATTGTAAATGGAATTGCGGAAAAACAAGAGGATAGCTCAAAAGAAGTTAAAGGTCCTTCAGCAAAAATCGCCTTTGATGAAGATAAAAATCCAACAAAGCCTCTACTAGGTTTTATGAAATCTCAAAGCATTACCCAAGATGATATTGAAATAAAAGAACTTAAGGGAACAGAATACGTCTTTGCAAATATTTCATCTATCGGTATTGATACAAAAGAAATTCTAAAAGATATAATGCCTAGCTTAATTAGAGATATTAATTTCCCTAAAAACATGAGATGGGGAGGCAAGAATCTAAGATTTGCAAGACCTATAAGATGGATAGTTTCTCTTTTTAATGATGAAGTAGTAGAATTTGATTTTGAAAATATAAAAGTCACTAATAGAACTCATGGACATAGATTTTTGGGATATTCAGATGTAATAATTGATGATGTCACAAATTATGAGCAAATACTAAAAAATAATTATGTAATATTAGATCAAAATAAGAGACGAGAAATAATTAAATATGAATCTAAAAAAATTGCAAAATCTTTGGGTGGAGAAATTCATGAAAATCCTGAGCTTTTAGAAGAACTCACTTATATAGTTGAATATCCAACTCCTATTAAGGGAGATATTAAAAAAGAATATTTAATACTTCCAAAAGAAGTTGTAACTACAACTATGATAGACCACTTGAGATTTATACCAATTTATGCAAAAGATGGAGAACTTCTTCCTTACTTTATAACTATTAGAAATGGTACAGATGAGTATAAGGAAATAGTAATTGAAGGAAATGAAAAAGTTCTTGGAGCAAGACTTGAAGATGCAAAATTCTTCTATGAAGATGATATCTCAAGACCACTTGAAGATTATGTTGAAAACTTAAATGGGGTTTTATTCTACGATAGTCTTGGAACAATGATGCAAAAGGAAGAAAGAAACTCAATTTTGGCTAAAAAAATTGGAAAAACTCTTCAAGTTGCAGATGCGGCTCTAGATGATATCGACAGGGTGGCACATTTATCTAAAGCAGATTTAACTACAAAAATGGTTGTAGAATTTACTGAACTTCAAGGAATTATGGGTTCAATTTATGCAAAAAAATCAGGTGAAAAAGATATTGTCGCAACAGCTATTAGAGAACAATATCTGCCAAGATTTGCCGGAGACGAACTCCCAGATACTACAGTTGGTTCAATATTTTCACTTGCTGATAAATTGGATACAATAGCTGGTCTATTCGCAATTAATCAAATACCTACAGGATCTCAAGATCCATTTAAACTAAGAAGATCTGCAATTGGGGTTATAAATATTATCAAAAAAACTGGTTGGAAATTTGATCTAAAAGACATTTTTATAACTTCACTATATGAATATATTGAAAAATTGGGACTAACATTTAATCACGAGGAAGTCTTGGGAAAAATAGATGAATTTTTCTTGGGAAGAATTAAAACAATGCTTCAAGAAGAAGGAATCAGATACGATGTAATAGATTCTGTTTTAAAAGAAGACGAAGTTATATTAAATATTTTTGAGAAGGCAAATAGCTTAAATGATTGGTTTAATAGAGAGGATAGATCAAATTTTGTGGATGCTTTTGTTAGAATAAATAATATGACAAAAGATTTTGAAAAAACTGACGTAAATCCTGATCTATTTGATATTGAATCTGAAAATAAATTATATGAAAAATATTTAGAAGTGCACAAATCAGTAGAAGATAGTCTTGATACAATGGATATAAATTCTGCAATGGATAGTTTAAATTCACTTGTGCCATTTATTGATGAATATTTTGAAAATGTAATGGTCATGTCTAAAGACGAAAAAATTAAAAACAACAGGTTATCATTACTAAATTCTGTAGAAGAAGATGTACAAAGAATTTTAAATATTGAAAAAATTGTCGAATAAGGCTCGGTGAGGAATTGAAATTTAGCGATAGGCAGACTGAGATAATAGAAATTGTTAAAAAAGACGGTCCAATAACTGGAGAAGAAATTGCTGAAAAATTAGGTCTGTCTAGGGCTACTATTAGAGCTGATCTTTCTGTTCTGACTATGATAGGAATAATAGGAGCAAGACCAAAAGTAGGCTATTTCTACACTGGTAAAAGCGAGCTTACAATTTTGACTGAAGACTATAAAAAGTTAAAAGTAAAAGATTTTATGTCTCTTCCTTTTTCTGTCGATGTAAAGACTTCAATTTATGATGTAATCGTCAATTTATTTATGGAAGATATATCTTCAATGTTTATTACAGAAAATGGATTTTTGGCGGGAATTGTATCCAGAAAAGATTTGATCAGATTTACTCTTGGTAACTCTGATATAAAGAAGACCCCAATCTCAATAATAATGACTAGAATGCCAAATATTGTCCATATTTTTAGAGAAGATAGTGTCTATAAGGCAGCTAATCTTATTGTAACAAGAGGCTTTGACTCTTTGCCAGTAGTTAAAAAAGTAAATGAAAATGAATATAAAATAGTTGGTCGTTTTACTAAAACTAATGTCACAAGACTTTTTGTCGATATTTGTGATGGAGATATTTTATAGGGGGAACGAATGAAAGATTTAGAAAATCCTTTAGTAGTGTTTGTAATTTCTGATTCAATTGGAGAGACAGGCGAATTAATAGCCAAGAGTTCTGTTAGACAATTTGAATCTGAAAATTTTGAAATTAGAAGATACCCTTATCACAATAGTGTTGAGCAAATAAAACCACTTTTAGAAGAAGCTGCTGAGATTGAAAATAGTCTTATAGTTTATACTAATGTAGTTTTGGACACTCGCAATTATATAGAAAAAGTGGCAAAAGAGTTGTCACTTCACACAGTCGATGTAATGGGGGAACCCATGAGACAAATCGAAGATATTTTAGGATATGAACCTATAAGAGAACCTGGGCTTATTCGAAGACTTGACGAAAATTATTTTAAAAAAGTAGAGTGTGTTGAGTTTGCTGTTAAATATGACGATGGAAAAGATCCAAGAGGTGCTAGAAAAGCAGATATTTGCCTAGTTGGAATCTCAAGAACTTCAAAGACACCTCTTTCAATGTATCTAGCAAATAAGTTATATAAAGTTGCAAATATTCCACTAGTGCCAGAAGTTCCAGTTCCTCAAGAAGTTTATAATAAAGATGTTAATCGTGTAATTGGTCTAATAGCAAACCCAGATAAAATTATAACTATTAGAGAACAAAGACTGAAATCTCTTGGACTTGAATCGGGAGCTAAGTATGCAAATTATGACAGAATTAAAGAGGAACTAGATTACTCTCGTCAGGTCATGGATGATTTAGGTTGCTATGTCATAGATGTATCTGACAAGGCAATTGAAGAAACTGCAGAACTTATAATTGAAAGATACCAAGAACATTTTGAGAGGTAATTATGAGTCTTAGAGTTGAAAGAGAAAAACTTGAACATTCAATGTATTTTGATTTTGCAACTTTTGCTGATAGCAGTAAAGGTCGCAAAAATTTTGAAGAGCAGTGTGATATTAGAACTCTTTTCCAAAGAGACAGGGATAGAATTATTCATTCTAAAAGTTTTAGGAGACTAAAACACAAGACACAAGTTTTTATTTCACCTGAAGGAGACCATTTTAGAACGAGACTTACCCATACTCTTGAAGTTAGTCAAATAGCTAGAACAATAGCTAGAGCTTTGAGATTAAATGAAGATTTAGTAGAGGCGATATCTCTTGGACACGATTTGGGACATACCCCTTTTGGACACTCTGGAGAAAGAGTTTTAAACGATTTAAATAAAAAGGGATTTAGACATAACGAACAATCGCTAAGAGTTGTTGACTTTTTAGAAAGAAAAAAGGGCAGAATAGGACTAAATCTAACTGAGGAAGTTAGAGATGGCATTTTAAATCATTCTGGAGATAATGTTGCTAAAACTCTTGAAGGTAAGATTATAAAATTTGCAGATAGAATTGCCTATATAAATCATGACATAGATGATGCTATAAGAGCGGGTATAATTAGTGAAAGTTCTCTTCCAAAAGAATTAACAAGAACCCTTGGACACTCTCCGTCTGAGAGGATAGATACTATGATAAATGCAATGATATCTAAAAGTTATGGGAAGCCAATTGTAGAAATGGAAGAAGAAATTTATGAGGCAACAATGGATTTGAGAAAATATATGTTTGATAGGGTTTATTTAGATCCAGTTGTCAAAAGTGAAAATCAAAAAATAAATAGACTTTTAACTGAACTTTTTGATTTTTACAGAGATGATATAACTAAAGTTCCGCTTGATCATCTAAAAATATACGAAAATATAGATTGTGACGAGGATGATATAATTACTGATTATATTGCAGGAATGACAGATACTTATGCAATGAAACAAATTAAAGAAATTTTTATTCCGAAAGGATGGAGTATGTGATTTGTTTGTAATAGATGACAATGTTCTTGATGAAATTAGAGAGAGAGTAGATATTGTAGATTTAATCGGAAGTTATGTTGATTTAAAGAGATCTGGTTCAAGTTATATGGGACTTTGCCCGTTTCATTCTGAGAAGACCCCATCATTTTCAGTTTCTCCATCTAAAAAGATTTTTAAGTGTTTTGGTTGTGGTGAAGGTGGCGATGTAATAACTTTCATCATGAAAAGAGAAAATCTTGGTTTTAGAGAGGCTGTAGAGTTTCTCGCCGATAAATACAATATAACTCTTAAAGAGTATAGAGATGAAAATAAAGCCTTGCGAGATAAAAGAAATAGAATGTATGAAATAAATCGCGAAGCTGCTATTCATTTTTTAAAGAATTTACAAAATTCTAAAAAGGCTAAGTTTTATCTTCAAAATAGATCTTTAAATAGTAAAACTATAATTAAATATGGGCTTGGATACTCAAAAGATTCTTGGAATGATTTATTGAATCACTTAAAATCTCTTGGATATAAAGAAGAGGAGCTATATGAACTTAATCTAATTTCTAAAGGCAAAAATGGGAATTATTATGACAGATTTAGAGACAGAATTATGTATCCCATTATCAATAGAAATAACAAAGTTATAGGATTTGGTGCTAGGGCAATGGGAGATGCAATGCCTAAGTATTTAAATTCCAAAGAGACACCAATATTTAATAAGGGAAAAAACGTCTTTAATATAAATATAGTTTCTAAAGAATCAACTAGAGAGAGAATTATTCTAGTTGAAGGATATATGGATGTTATAAGTTTATATAATAGTGGTATTAATTATTGTGTAGCTAGTCTTGGTACTTCTTTAACTGAAGATCAAGCAGAGCTTATTGGGAAAATGGCAAAAAATATTTATATCTGCTATGACAGCGATAATGCAGGTTTAAATGCTACTTCAAGAGCAATCGATATATTTTTAGCAAAATCGATTAAACCAAGTGTCATTGAGCTAGAAGATGGACTAGATCCAGATGATTATATAAAGAAGTATGGCAAAGAGAGATTTGAAAAAGAGATTAAAAATGCCAAGAGTTATATCGAATTTAAAATTAAGAGGTTAAAATCAAATTTTAGCCTAGATGATTCACAAAGTTTGAGTAATTTTACAATAGAAGCTGCAAAAATTCTATCAAGCATCAAAAATCCTATTGAGCGTGACGTTTATGTAAAGGGATTTTGCGAGAAATATAACATTTCTTATGGTGCAGTCAATAATTATATAAACTATCTAAATAGAAATAAGAGAAGAGATAACAAACATTACAAAAAGAGAGACGTAAAATCTATAAATAAAGTAAAAGACGGCTCTATAAAATCTGAAGAAGAATTAATTGCCTATGCTTTTTTAGATGTCGATGTTTACAAATATATCAAAGCAAATGTTGAGGTCCAATATTTTAGCAACTTGCAGTGCAGAATTGTTTTTGAAGAGATTAATAGATTTTTTGAAGATGAATTGGAGATTAAAGATTTTTTAGATGATTTAAACTCTAAAAAGTTAATTACATCTGATTTTATAGATAGAATTTTAAATATTAGTGATAATATCGTCGTAAAAAATGATATAATTAACGATTTGATTATAAATATTAAGAGAAATTATCTAAAAAAGAAAAAGTCTAAAATTTTAGATGAAATTGAAAGTCTACAGAAAGATAATAATATTTCTCTATTGCGCGATGCTTTAGAAAGTCTTAGAGAGATTAATTTAAAGCTGAGTGAATCGAATAAGGAGGATTACAATGAGTGACGTTACTAATAAGACTGACAAGAATATTAAAAATAAAAAGTCAAAAGAAAATGTCATAAATGAACTTCTAAAGAAAGGCAAGAAGAAAAAGAAGTTGACCTATGAAGAAATAGGTGATGCTTTAGAAAGTTTTTCTATAGATTCTGATGAAATTGATTCTATATATAAAGAGTTTGAAAAACAAGATATAGAAGTAGTTTCGGAAAAGGAAGATAAAGAAGATGACGAGGTAGATGCAAGCAAAGAGGATTTGTCTGTTCCAAAGGGAGTAACAGTAGATGATCCCGTGAGAATGTATCTAAAAGAAATTGGAAAGATTTCACTTTTGACTGCTGAAGAAGAAGTTGAGATTGCAAAGAGAATGGAAGCTGGCGATGAACATGCTAAAAAAGAACTGGCTGAGGCTAACCTTCGTCTAGTTGTTTCAATTGCAAAAAGGTATGTTGGTCGTGGAATGAGTTTTCTTGATTTGATTCAAGAGGGAAATCTTGGACTTATGAAGGCAGTAGATAAATTTGATTATACCAAAGGATTTAAGTTTTCAACTTATGCAACTTGGTGGATAAGACAAGCAATAACTAGAGCAATTGCCGATCAAGCTAGAACAATTAGAATCCCAGTACACATGGTAGAGACTATAAATAAGCTTGTTAGAGTTCAAAGACAGCTCGTTCAAGAATTAGGACGCGACCCACTTCCAGAAGAAATAGCAAAAGAGATGAATCTCGATGTAGATAGAGTTCGAGAAATTCAAAAAATTGCTCAAGAACCAGTTTCTCTTGAGACACCTATAGGTGAAGAAGAAGATTCTCATTTGGGAGATTTTATACCTGATGATGAAATATTATCACCATCAGATGCTGCGACATTTACTCTTTTAAAAGAACAACTTTCAACTGTACTTGAAACGCTAACTGAAAGGGAGAAGAAAGTTTTAACTCTTAGATTTGGATTATATGACGGTAGAGCTAGAACTTTGGAAGAAGTAGGAAAAGAGTTTGACGTAACTAGAGAAAGAATTAGACAAATAGAGGCTAAGGCGCTTAGAAAACTTCGCCATCCAAGCCGATCTAAAAAATTAAAGGATTATTTGGAATGATAAAATTATCTAAGAGGTTACAAAAAATTGCAGATTTAGTGGACGATGGCGCCACTGTAATAGATGTAGGCACAGATCATGGATATGTGCCTAATTTTTTATGTATGAGTGGCATATCAAAAGATATTTATGCCACAGATATTTCTAAAAATTCTTTGGAAAAATCAATTGAACTCACTAAGAAGCTGGGTAATGAGAAATATATAAAAAATATACTTGCAAATGGAATAGTTGATGAAAAGAGAGACAACATCATAATTGCAGGCCTTGGCGGAATTCAAATTGCAGAAATAATACTAAATAGGGAAGGAGTAGCTAAAAGTGCAAATAAATTAATACTCCAGCCAATGCAAAAAACTTGGATTTTGAAGAGGGAACTCATGAATAAAGGCTTTAATATTTTTGATGAAGAGATAGTTTTTGAAGACGGAAGATTTTTTGAAATACTTTTAGCTAAATATTCTGCCAAAAAATTAGACTATTCAGAAAAAGACATTTATATATCAAAAGCTCTTGTCGAAAAAAAAGATAAATTGTATTTAAAATTATTAAAAGAGCGAGAGGAAATTTTAAAAAATATTTTAGAAAATTTTGATTCCAAAAATGACAGGTCTTTGAAAAGATATGAGCAACTTGAGCTAAATTTAAAATATTTGAGGGAGGCAATAGATGAAATATCGAGTTAAAGAAATAATAAAATTTATGGAAGATTGGGCAAAAGACGAATACCAACTTTCGTGGGATAATTCTGGAAAACAAATATATTTTGATGACAGTACTGAGAGTGTTGTTCTTGGAATGGATCTTACAGATAAATTGATAGAAATGGCAATTGAAAATAAATCAAAGCTTATTATAACTCATCATCCACTATTTTTTAATGGAGCTAAAAATATATGTGAAGGAACTTATTTGGGAGACAATATTATTAGGCTAATAGACAATAGAATTTCTGTATTGTCAACTCACACATCTCTTGATATCGCACCAGGCGGAGTAAATGACTCTATATTTAAAAAATTGAGATTAAATGATAGAGAAGTTCTAACTTACGAAGAAGAAAAGCCTATGGGACTATTAGGAACTCTAGATAGTAAGATGGAATTTAATGATTTCGTAGAATTTATAAAAGATGCATTAGATGTTAAAAATGTCAGGAGTTATGGCAAAAAACCAAACAAAATAAAAAAGGTATCCTTAATGGGAGGATCTGGCGCTGATTTTATTGATGTTGCAAGTTCCTTATCTGATATATTTATAACAGCAGATGTAAAATATCATGACGGACAAAGGGCGTATGAAAGGGATTTTGCAGTTGTAGATTTAGGACATTTTCATTCTGAAAAAGTTGTGCTAGATGAAATTAAAAATAGACTTAAAAATCAATTTAAAGATTTAGAGATTGAAATAAATAAGAATTCAACATTTGAACTTGATTAAATTTAATTTTTTTATTATAATAGAGCTTAAGTAAATCGGTTAACTGCGCGTATTGCGAGGAAAGTCCGCGCTCCACAGAGCAAAGATGCTGGCTAACGGCCAGTGGGGGCGACCCCAAGGATAGTGCAACAGAAATATACCGCCTAAGTGGTAAGGTTGGAAAGGCGAGGTAAGAGCTCACCAGATTATTAGTGATAATAATGCTATGTAAACCCCATCTGGAGCAAAACCGAATAGGATTATCAGATGTTGCTCGCATCTGCCAGTAGGTAGGTTGCTAGAGACTAATGGCAACTTTAGTCCAAGATAGATAGTTAACTAAACAGAACGCGGCTTATAGATTTACTTATTTATAGAGAAATTCAAAAGTTACAAAGGAGTTAATTTTCTTAACTTTTTTGTAACTTTTTGTTGTTTTTTTGTAACAACTTTGTTATACTTTTAATAGTAAGAAAAAAGAGCGATTTATGTTCGTAAAATGGAAAATTAAAGTAATTAAAATATATTAGAGTATAGGAGTTGTTAGTATTGGAATCCTCAAGACATAAGCTTCCATTAGGGGTTATAGCACTTTGTGCAGCATCTCTATTTGGGCTAAAAGATACAGGTGTATTTATTAACGAACACGTACAAACGACATATAGTGGAAATGAAATTGAATTTTCTGTAGGAGAAGAAGTTCAAATCATTGAAGAAAAAGACGATGGTTATTATGTATCTAAGGGAAAAGCCAAAGTTACAGTACCTCGTGACAAGATTCTAGTTAAAGAACTAGATGTACCTACTTATCAAATTGTAAAAGCTAGTCCTATTTTTGATGACAACGGACAAATAATAAGAAGCTTGTTTATTGATGAATACGCAGTTGGCATTTCAGTAAATAACGATAAAGCTAAGATAAAATGTAAAGATGGCACTGTTGGATTTGTTTCAAGAGATGCTCTTAAAAAAATAGCTGATAAAAGAGATAATGTAACAAAAGTTAAAGTTAAAAAAGATGTTGTAGCCAAATCAGGCGGAAAATCACTTAATTTAAAAGCTGGAGATACAGCAAATGTAATTGACTTTGATTCTGGAAATTTTGTCGTTAAAGACAACAACAATGCGGAGTATAAAGTTCCAGCAAATACTTTAAATATTGTTTCTGGTCAAAAAGCTGAAAGGGCTGATAAAGCTTCTGAAAAAACTGACGGAAGATCTAACATCGTTAAATTAGGAAATACTGTTGAAAACAAAGAAGAAAACAATTATGTTAAAAATGTCAGTATAAAAGAGGCAGCACCTGTTTCTACAAATGCTAATGGAACTGCGGCAAGAGTTTTATCTTCTGCAGAAAATAAACTTGGCTCAGCTTATGTTTATGGAGCTACTGGCAATGGTGGATATGACTGTTCAGGACTTGTTTACTCTATTTATGTAAATGAACTTGGAGTTAAACTTCCTAGATCCTCAAGTGAACAATCTCAATATGGCGCTCAAGTATCAAAGAGTGACTTGAGAGAAGGAGATTTAGTATTCTTTAACACTACAGGTAGCGGTGTGAGCCATGTTGGAATTTATATAGGAAATGATAAATTTATTCATGCATCCTCTGGACAAGGAAAAGTAATTACTTCTTCATTATCTGAGGGATATTATGAAAATACTTATGTAAATGCGACTAGGGTATTATAATATAGTTTTAATTGCGCCGATCAATTGATTCGGCGTTTTTTTATACTTAAAATAAAATAGGAGGTAATTAATGGGAGATAATTTAATATTTAGATTTTTATCATACGAAGATATAGACGATATTTTAAAATTAACTGGACAGATCAATTCTAAAATAAATAGCAGAACTATATTTTCAGAAGATACTAAAGAGGAACTAAAAGAAGTTTTGGACAATGGTGGACACTTTGTTGGAGTTTTTGACGGAGATGAGCTAATTGCTTATAGAAGCGTAAAAATTCCAGATGAAGATTCAAATGTGGCAAAATTTATAAAGACATTTGAAATACCACTCGATAAAGTAATGATTAACGACACAGTTGTCGTTAGAGAAGATTATAGAGGACTTAACCTTCAAAATAGAACTCGCGATGAAATTCAAAAGAAATTTGAAGATAGTCCCTACACTCATAAGATAGGAACCGTTTCTCCAACTAATCCACCTTCATTTAAAAATACATTTAAGAGTGGATATAATATAATTGGATTAGAAAAATTATACCCAGATGAACATAATCCAGAAGGATATTATAGATTTATAGTTCACAAGTCAAATGATGTTGAATATTATTTTACCGGTGAAGAGAAGCTAATTCATCATGAGGACATTGAAAAGATAAAAGAAGCGATTGATGATTTCTTCTATGGTGTAGAAATTAATGAAGAAGGCTTCATATTATTTAAAAAGGCAGATGTAAAAGTTAACAATAATTCGAATTCCTATTGATTGCAATAGGAATTTTTTAGATAATAAGTATATTAAAATAAATTGTAACTTTGTTGACAAAGATTTCAAATGATGGGATAATAACTTTAAGGGAATGTATGCGGAAATGGATAAAGAACTTTATTTTAATAATTTAAAAGAAAATTTGAGCGTTTACTACGATGTCTTAGAAAATTACAATACAGAATTTGGAAACATTGATGTTTATGCTAAGTTTTTTGAAAAAAATGACAGATATATTTTAAAAAAAGAAGCTATTATTTATTCACAAGAAGCGTTTGAACATGTTTTTTGTAAATATTTTGAAAACCTTTCTATAGAAGACATCGTTGATTTTACAAAGTATTTAGAGGGGAATATAAATACGTATGTCAAACCAGATGACAATCATATGTCTAGTATCTTAAGAGCAGTTGTAGTTACAAATAATAAACCAGATCAAGAAATTATAAAGTTTATACGAAACTATAAATATTATAAAAGTTTTTTATTTGGCTTTAAAGGCTGGGTCAATATAGGTTTGAATTTGGTTGATATAAATAATGAAAATAATTTTTACTATAATAAGGTGGGTAAAAGTGGTAAAGATTATTTCAAAATTTAATTTTATTAAGACCAGCTATTAAATGTCAATAGATAATTTTAAGGTTTATCGCATT
>JASBZH010000025.1 GCA_029983555.1 Peptoniphilus sp.
AGGAGGTAAAAATGACTGACAAAGCTAATAAAAGCTCAAAGAAGAAAATTAAATTTGACGCTTTTGTAATAATATTTTTGGTAGTAATATTTTGCTACTTTTTGACACTTATAATTCCTTCGGGGGAATTTGTAAGAAAAGAAGTTAATGGTGTAATAACTGTAATTCCTGATTCTTTCCATAGAACTGAGAAAGTATTTTTGGGACCTCAAGCTATTTTTCAATCTATACCAGAAGGTTTAACTGCATCATCATCTATGATGTTTGTTGTAATGATGGTGGCAGGATGTATTGAGATTTATAAAAGATCAGGCGCTATTAACAAACTTGTTACAGCACTTTTATCTAAGTCAGATAAATTTGGAAGTGAAAGAATTCTATCATTAATTATGTTAATGTTTGGTTGCCTTGGTGGATTTTTGGGATGGAATGAACAGATAGTTCCATTTATTCCTATAATTATTTCACTGTGCCTTGCGATGGGTTATGATGTCATGACTGCAATTGCAGCATCAGCCATGGTCGATATGATTTCTTTTTCTGTATCTCCATCTAGCGTTTATACTGTAGGAATTTCGCACGAGGTCGCACAACTGCCTATGTTTTCAGGGTTTGGATTTAGACTAATTCTTCTCATTATATTTAATATTATTATGCAAGTTTATGTCTTGCGATATGCAAGGATGGTAAAAAAAGAAAAGGAAAAGTCTTTAATGGCAGGTATTGATGATTCGTCATTTAGAATAGATTTTTCTAAAGAATTAAATGAAGATATGACTGGACGTCAAAAATTTTCACTTTTAGTTTTTTTAGGAACTTTTATAGTTGCAATTATTGGGGTTTCATCAAAAGGATGGTCAATGAATGATTTAGGAGCTTCATTCTTTTTTGCAGGAGTTATGGGCGGCATTATAAATGGAATGAATATAAATGAAACTATTGATGGATTTATTTCGGGTGCTAAAGATGGCCTTGCTCCAGCACTCGTAATAGGACTAGCAAGAGCTATACAGTGGATGTTGACAACAGGAGCAGTAATTGACCCAATAATAAATGCAGTTTCAATTCCGCTTAAACATTTGGGCACTATTTCTACACCAATTGCAGTAACTGGTGTAATTGCACTTTTCAATGGACTAATTACATCTGGATCAGCTAAGGCGACAGCACTTATGCCAATTTTAATTCCATTGGCAGATCTTGTGGGAATGAATAGACAAATAATGGTTCTTGCATTCCAACTTGGCGATGGACTTACAAACTCACTTTGGTTTACATCAGGAACTTTACTTATGTTTTTAACTATAGCTAAAATACCGCTAAAGAGGTGGTATAAGTTTATATGGAAATTAATGGTATTTTTATTTGGAGTTTCAATTCTAGCCTTAATTGTTGCAGTTAAGATAAATTATGGACCATTTTAAAAGGAGAGATATTAATGGAAAACTTAAAGAAAAAATTAGATAATATTGAAGATTACATGATAAAAATGCGCAGATATTTTCATCAAAATCCTGAGCTTTCGTGGAAAGAAGTAGATACTTCAAAGAAAATAAGAGAAGAACTAGACGATATGAAAATAGAATATAAAATTATCAAAGAAACAGGGGTAATTGGACATATCAAAGGAAAACTTACAGGTAAAAGATTGGGAATAAGAGCTGATATTGACGCTCTACCAGTTAGTGAAAAAACAGGATTACCATTTTGTTCAAAAAATGATGGCGTTATGCATGCTTGTGGTCACGATGCTCACATAGCAATTCTTCTAGGAACTGCAAAACTTTTAAATGAATTAAAAGATGAATTATGTGGCGAGGTATTTTTGATTTTTCAACCTGCTGAAGAATATATACAAGATTCAGGAGCTAAATATTTATCTCAAGTTGATGAAGTAAAAAATCTCGATAGAATTATTGGACTTCACATATGGGGAGATATAGAACTAGGCAAAGCATCTTTAAATGAAGGTCCGATAATGGCATCTGCCGATACATTTGATATTTATATAAATGGTAAAAGTGGACATGGAGCGACACCACATCTTTCAGTTGACCCAATAATAGCAGGAGTACAATTGATAAACTCTCTTCAAACTATAATTACGAGAGAGAATAATCCACTTGAACCTCAAGTAATAAGTGTAACTGCTTTTAACTCAGGAAATTCTAAAAATGTGATTCCTAAAACAGCTCACCTAGAAGGAACAACAAGAGCATTTAATAATAGTCTTAGAAACAGATATAAAGAAGAAATGCAAAGAGTAATAGATGGAGTAGAAAAAATTACAAGAGCCAAGATAGAACTAGATTATCATGATGGAACTCCAGCGACAGTAAATGAGAAAGAAGCGACAATTCTTGGAAGAAAAGTTGCAAAAGAAGTATTTAAAGATGGATTCTTAGAAGATTATCCAATGCTTATGGGTGGAGAAGATTTTGCAAAGTATTTACTTGAAATACCAGGATGTTTTCTACTTTTAGGAGGAGCAGGAGAAAAGGGAAAAGTTTCGCAACATAGCGAAAAATTTGATATAGACGAGAGTGCTTTAAAACTCGGCGCAGAATATTTTGTAAAATATGCTACAGAATTTTTAAAATAAAACTTAAAAGATTAAATTGGCCATGGCAATCAATATATTTAAAAGAAGACTTATCTGATTAGCCATGGCTTATTTATTACAAAAAATGAAACTTATATTATTTAGAAATAGTTAAATTAAAACTTTGATATCTAAACTTTTCTATTACATAAAAATACTCTTTCTACTATTGATATAGCAAAAAGAGTAAATATAATAATTTTCAAATATTACTTATAATTAATTATAAAGATTTAATTTTTTTAGTTAATGCTGGAATAAACTCAAACAAGTCAGCTACGATTCCGTAGTGGGCAGTTTTAAATATTGGCGCATCTGGGTCATTATTTATTGCAATGATTACTGCTGAGTCTTTCATTCCGTTTATGTGTTGAATTGCTCCAGATATTCCTATTGCGATATACACATCTGGTTTTACTATTGCGCCTGTAACTCCAACTTGAATTTCTTTTTTACACCATCCAAGATCAACTACTGGTTTACTTGCTCCAACATCTGCTCCAATGGCATCTGCAAGTTCTTCTACTAAGTGCCAATTTTTAGCATCTTCAAGTCCCAAACCTCCAGATACGATAACTTTAGAGTTTAAAAGTGATTGAAGTACTGGATCTACATCAGATTCTTTAAAATCTAAAAATGTTGTCTTTACGTCTTTTTCTGTTAGGTTTGAGTCTTCTTTTATTATTTCATATTTATTGTCTTTTTCTCTAATTTTTCGAACAAAGGCTCCCTTTCCAACAGTTGCTATCATTCTATCTGATGATATTCTTACATCAGAAAGTAGTCTGCCGTCAAATGTAGGTCTTATAAATTTAATATCAGATTTGTCGTCTGTAAGTTTGATGTCGTGACAGTCAGCTACAAGGCCAGTTCCATTTTTAGCACAAATTCTACCAGCAAAATCACGTCCATTAGTTGTTGCAGGAATCATAATTAGTGCTGGGTCATATTTTTCTATTAAGTTTGATACCACTTTTGTGAAAGGTAGGGTAGTGTAGTGCTTTAGAAGTTTATCATTTACTTGTATTACTTTATTTGCGCCATATTCTCCGGCTTCTTTTGCGACAGAGTCATTTTCATATCCTATTGTTACAACAACAAGTTCTTTTTCTAAAGCGACTGAAAGTTCTTTAGCTTTAGACATAATTTCTGTTGTTATATTTGTTAAATTGTCGCCATTTGATTCTGCTATTACCCAAATATTTCCGTTTTTCATTTTATCACCTATACCAATACATGCTCTTTTTTAAGAAGTTCAACTACAAAATCTACATTTTCTTCAAGAGATCCTTTGTCGATTATTTGACCTGTTTCAGATTTTTCTTGAGCATAAACTTCTTTGACCCAAGTTCTTGAACCTTTTTGACCGATTTTTTCAGGATCTAAATCTATGTTATTTACATTTAAGTCATGAATTTCTATAGTATCTGCGAGTTCATTTCTTCCAAGGGCAAATTTTGAAGGTTTGCCGGTAGAGTCTTTAAGTGCAGTTACGACAAAAGGTGTGTTTAATTTAACCGTTTCTGTGCCGCCTCTTGATTCTCTATTGACTTCAAAATGACCATCTACATAGTCAATTTTACTTACATAAGTTACTTGATTCATTTCTAAAAACTCAGCAAGTTGTGGTCCAACTTGACCAGTATCTCCATCTAAAGTTTGATCTCCTGTAAATACTATGTCAAAATCGCCAATTGATTTTGCAGCTTGAGATAGAGCATAAGAAGTTGCTAAAGTATCTGATCCAACAAATTCAAGCCCTTCAAGAAGATAAGCTTCGTCTGCACCCATTGCGATTGAGTCTCTTAAATCTTTTTCTGCACTTGGTGGTCCCATTGTTAATACAGAAATCTTTACATCTTCTTCTACTTGTTCTTTTATATTTAATGCGAATTTAAGTCCGCATAAATCAGATGGATTTATAACCATTTTTAGTCCATCCCTGATTAAATTGTTAGTTTCTGGATCTATTTCTGCGTGTGGTACGTCAGGAACAGTTTTAATACAAACTAAAATATTCATTATTTCCTCCAATATATAATAGTAAAATTTTCACATTTCACATATAGTATACAGCAAAACACTTAACTCTTGAAGTGCTTATATTAGTTTTTAACTATAAAAGGAAAATATTTTATAAAAATACTATAAAATTACAAAAAAAGCTTGAAATTATTCAAAAAGTATATATACTTAAATAGTCCCAACATCGTATAGTATGTAAAAGTGTATTTTTGATATGATTTTAAAGAAATAAAATTATTTTTTATAAGTTATTTATATTCAATAATTGTTTATAAAAATCTTTTGTAAAAATATTATTATTTTTTCAGAAAAAAAGTCAATTATCCTTTACAAATGCTGAAAAATACTATATAATGTTTAGGCGTTTAAAAAGAGAGTTGCGATGAAGTCATAAGTTGCTTGAAGTTTTATTGAAAAAAGGAACTGCAAGGTAATTATGACAGAGAAGTCCAAGCGGGACTTGGGCGCTGGGTTATTTTTTCAAAGGCGCATTTTAAAACACTAGGGTGCGTGTATCAATAACCACTTTCGCAAGTAAGGCTTTAGCGAATAGGAGGTATAGTATGTCTAACAAAGGCAAACAAAAAATTAGAATTAAACTTAAAGCTTATGATCACGAATTACTTGATACTTCAGCAGCAAGAATTGTAGAGGCTGCAAAGAAGTCTGGAGCAGAAGTTTCTGGACCAATTCCTCTACCAACTCAAAAAGAAGTTATTACAATTCTTAGAGCTGTACACAAGTATAAAGATTCGAGAGAACAATTTGAGCAAAGAACACACAAGCGTTTAATTGATATCTTAAATCCATCACAAAAAACTGTTGATGCTTTAATGAAATTAAATTTACCTGCGGGTGTAGATATAGAAATTAAACTTTAAAACTTTGCTTTATATGACTTATTTTTAAGTCCGCTATAATTATTAGGAGGTGCAACGTGAAATATTTAGTAGGTAAAAAAATTGGGATGACCCAAATTTTTGATGAAGAAGGTACTGTTACTCCTGTCTCAGTTATTGAAGTAGAACCAAACGTTGTTGTACAAAAGAAAACTATTGAAACAGATGGATATAATGCTGTTCAAGTTGCAACAGGTGTGGTTAAGGCTAAAAAGCTTAATAAACCTGAAAAAGGACATTTCGATAAATCAGGTATTGAATACAGAGGACATGTATCAGAATTTAGAACTGATGATGTGGATTCTTTTAATATTGGAGACGAAATAAAAGTTGATATCTTTGAAGTATCTGAACATGTAGATGTTGTTGGAACTTCTAAAGGTAAAGGAACACAAGGTGTTATCAGACGTCACAACTTTGGACGTGGTAGAGAGACACATGGTTCTAAGTTCCACAGAATGCCAGGTGGTATGGGAGCTGCTTCATATCCAGGAAGAGTTTGGAAAAACCACAGAATGGCTGGAAAAATGGGAAATGAAAGAGTAACTGTTCAAAATCTTGAAATAGTTAGAATAGACGCAGACAAGAACTTAATTTTAGTTAAAGGTGCTATTCCTGGAAACAAGAAGAGCATGGTAAAAGTTAAGAGTTCTGTAAAAACGACTAAATAAGGTTAGGAGGTAAAGAGATGCCTAAAATTCAAATGATTGACGTTAAAGGAAATCCTGTTGAAGAAGTCGAACTAAATGAAGGGATCTTTGATGTTGAAGTAAACCAACATGCCGTTTATTTAGTTGTTAAGAATATACTTGCAAATAAAAGACAAGGAACACATTCTGCTAAAACTCGTGCAGAAGTTCGTGGAGGCGGCAAGAAACCTTGGAGACAAAAAGGTACAGGACGTGCTAGACAAGGTTCTATTAGATCACCTCAATGGAAAGGTGGCGGAATAGTATTTGCTAAAAAGCCAAGAGACTATTCTTACACAACTCCAAAGAAAGTTAGAAGACTTGCTTTAAAATCTGTTTTGACAAGCAAACTTCAAAATGACGAAATCATTCTTTTAGATAAATATGAAATGCAAGAGTCTAAGACAAAAGAATTTGCAAAAATTTTAAAAGATGTTAAAGCTAGTTCAAAAGCTCTTGTTGTTATTAATGACAACGACTCAGATATTTATAGATATGCTAGAAATATCAAAGGCGTTAAAGTTTTAAGAGCAACAGATATAAATGTATATGATCTTTTGAAATATGATAGCTTAGTAATTAGTAAAGATGCACTTAATGTTGTTGAGGAGGTGTTTAACTGATGAATAGATTCGACGTTGTTAAAAGACCTATTGTTACTGAACAAAGTATGGAACAAATGGAAGAAAACAAATATACTTTTGAAGTTGACAAGAACGCAACAAAGCCAGAAATTAAAGAAGCTATTGAAGAAATTTTTGGTGTAAAGGTTGAAAGAATAAACACTATGAATGTACGTGGCAAATTAAAAAGACAAGGAGTTCATCAAGGAAGACGCCCTTCATGGAAAAAGGCTATAGTTAAACTTACTGATGACTCTGAACCAATAGAATTTTTTGATTCTATTTAATCGTAGGAGGTATAATAATGGCTGTAAGAGGATATAAACCGATAACTCCTGCCCGTAGAGAGATGACTGTTGCTACTTTTGAAGAATTGACAAAAAATAAAGCACCAGAAAGATCTCTATTAGTTAGCAAAAAAAGCAATGCTGGAAGAAATTCTTCAGGTAGAATTACTTCAAGACATAGAGGCGGCGGAGTAAAAAGAAAATATAGAATTATAGATTTAAAGAGAAATAAAGACAACATTCCTGCTAAAGTTGCAGCAATTGAATATGATCCATACAGAACTGCATATATTGCACTTTTAAATTATGCTGATGGTGAAAAAAGATACATCATTCAGCCAGATGGATTAAAAGTTGGAGATGTTGTTGAATCTGGAGCAGATGTAGATATTAAAGTAGGAAATACTTTAAGACTTGCAGATATTCCAGTAGGTACAATAATTCACAACATCGAAATGACTCCAGGTCACGGTGGACAAATTGCAAGAGCAGCAGGTTCTTCAGCTAGACTCATGGCTAAAGAAGGCAAATTTGCTCAACTTAGAATGCCATCTGGAGAATATAGATTAGTTAGATTAGAATGCAGAGCTACAATAGGACAAGTTGGAAATATTTCTCACGAACTTATTACACTTGGTAAAGCTGGTAAAAAGAGATATCTTGGATTTAGACCTCATGTAAGAGGATCTGCGATGAACCCAGTAGATCACCCACACGGTGGTGGAGAAGGTAGAACTCCAATCGGTAGACCTTCACCAATGTCTCCTTGGGGTAAGAAAACTCTTGGACGCAAGACTAGAAAGAGATCTAAGAAATCTGACATGTACATTGTTAGAAGAAGAAAGAATACTAAGTAATCGGAGGGTATAATGAGTAGATCAATTAAAAAAGGACCATTTGCTGATGAACACCTTCTTAAGAAGGTTGACGAATTAAACGAAAAAAACGAAAAAAGTGTTATTAAAACTTGGTCTCGTCGCTCAACAATTTTCCCTGAGTTTGTATCACATACTATCGCAGTTCATGATGGTAGAAAACATGTGCCAGTTTACATTACTGAAGACATGGTAGGACATAAATTAGGTGAATTTGTTCCAACAAGAACATTCAGAGCACACTCTGCAAAAAGCGAGAAGACTACAGTTTTAAAATAAGAGGAGGGTATTAAATGCAAGCAAAAGCAGTAGCTAAGTATGTTAGAATTTCACCTCTTAAGGTGAATTATATCTGCGCAGAAATTCGTGGTAAAAGCGTTAATGAAGCCCTCTCAATTTTAAAATTTACAAATAAGAGAGGAGCTCACGAGCTCTATAAAGTATTACATTCAGCTGTAGCTAATGCTGAAAACAATCTTAACTTAGACAGAGACGATCTTTATGTAAAACAAGCTTATGCCAATGATGGACCAACTATGAAGAGATTTCATCCTAAGGCTAAAGGAATGGCTTATCCAATTCTTAAAAGATCAAGTCACATTGGCGTTGTAGTAGCAGAAAGAGAGTAAGGAGGTAATTATGGGTCAAAAAGTAAACCCACATGGACTTCGTGTTGGTGTTATAAAAGATTGGGATTCAAAATGGTACGCAGATAAGAAGAATTTTGCAGATCTTTTAATTGAAGATCACGATATTAGAGAATATATTAAAAAAAGACTTTATGCAGCTGGAATCGCTAAAATTGAAATTGAAAGAGCTGCAAATAGAGTAAAAATTTCTATATACACTGCTAAACCTGGTATGGTAATCGGTAGAGGTGGAGCAGGAGTTGAAGAGCTTAGAAAAGAGCTTGAAAAACTAACTGGAAAATCTATTGTATTAAATGTTGAAGAAGTTAAAAATCAAGATTTAAATGCTCAATTAGTTGCAGAAAATATAGCAGAAGCACTTGAAAGAAGAGTAGCTTTTAGACGTGCTATGAAGCAATCAATTCAAAGAACTATGCGTCAAGGAGCACTAGGAATTAAAACTTCAGTTTCTGGTCGTCTTGGCGGAGCTGATATGGCTAGAACAGAAGGATATTCTGAGGGTACTATTCCTCTTCAAACTTTAAGAGCAGATATTGATTATGGATTTGCTGAAGCTGATACAACTTATGGTAAACTAGGTGTTAAAGTTTGGCTTTATAAAGGCGAAGTTCTTCCAGAATTAAACGATGACAATAGAAGAAAACCTAGAGATAATAAAAATCGCAAAAGACGCGATAACAACAGAAAAAATTCAGCAAGAAACAAAAGAAATAATAATAACAAGTAATTAAGAGGGGAGGAATTGTCATGTTGATGCCTAAGAGAGTAAAATATCGTAGAGTTCACAGAGGCAGAATGAAAGGTAAAGCAATGCGTGGTAATGACCTTTCATACGGCGAATATGGCCTTAAGGCTCTTGAACCTGCATGGATTACTTCTAATCAAATAGAAGCGGCACGTCGTGCAATGACAAGATATATTCGTAGAGGTGGAAATATCTGGATTAAAATTTTCCCGGATAAACCTGTTACTGAAAAACCTGCTGAAACTCGTATGGGTTCAGGTAAAGGTGCACCAGAATATTGGGTAGCTGTAGTTAAACCAGGTAGAGTACTATTTGAAATGGGTGGAGTTTCTGAAGAAAGCGCAAGAGAAGCTATGAGACTTGCTTCAATGAAATTACCTATTAGAACTAAATTCGTAATGAAAGATAAGGATGGTGACTCAAATGAAGGCTGATGAAATTCGTAAGATGTCAAAAGAAGATCTAAATAGAAAAGTTTCTGAACTTAAAAATGAATTATTCAATTTAAGATTTAGATTGGCGACTGGCCAACTTGATAATCCATCAAGCATTAAAAATGTTAAAAGAGATATAGCAAGAGTAAAGACTGTATTAAGAGAACGTGAACTTGAAATTGGAAAGGAGGCTTAATCTCATGGAAAGAAATACTAGAAAAACTTTAACTGGCGTTGTCGTTAGTGATAAAATGGATAAAACAATTGTAGTTGCAATAGAGACTTTTAAGACTCATCCAATCTACAAAAAGAGATTTAAGAAGACTACTAAATTCAAGGCTCATGATGAAATGAACGAATGTGGTGTTGGTGATCGCGTAAGAATAATGGAAACAAGACCACTAAGCAAAGATAAAAGATGGAGACTTGTAGAAATTATTGAAAAAGCTCAATAATTTTCGCTTGAAAGGAGATACACAATGATTCAACAAGAAAGTAGACTTCGTGTTGCTGACAATTCAGGTGCAAGAGAACTATCTGTCGTAAAGGTACTTGGTGGTACTAATAGAAGAACAGCTAATATCGGAGATATTGTGGTTTGTTCTGTTAAACATGCAACACCAGGTGGCGTTGTTAAAAAAGGTTCAGTAGTTAAAGCAGTAATTGTTAGAACAAATAAAGGAATTAGCCGTAAAGATGGATCTTATATAAGTTTCGATGACAATGCGGCTGTTGTTATAAAAGATGATAGAAGTCCAGTAGGGACACGTATTTTTGGACCTGTAACTAGAGAACTTAGAAGTGGAAACTTCATGAAGATAATATCTCTAGCACCAGAAGTACTATAATTTTGGAGGTGTAGAATGAAAATAAAAACAGGCGACATCGTAAAAGTTATAGCTGGTAAAGATAGAGGCAAAACTGGAAAGGTTCTAAGAACTATACCTAAGAAAAACAAGGTTGTTGTAGAAAAAATTAATCTTGTGACTAAACACAATAAACCACGTGGGCCTCAAAATCCTGGTGGAATTGATAAAATTGAAGCACCAATTGATGCATCAAATGTTATGTATTTTGATAAAGAATCTGGAAAAGCTTCAAGAATTGGATATAAATTTGAAGACGGAAATAAAGTTAGATTTGTAAAATCTACTGGAAAAACTATTAAGTAGGGGGTAAAATAATGACTTCAAGATTACAAGAAAAATATAAAACAGAAGTTGTGGGCCACCTAATGCAACAATTCGAGTATAAAAATATTATGGAAGTACCTAAACTTGAGAAGATAACAATTAATATCGGTTTAGGACAAGCTAAAGATAATCCAAAAGCTTTAGAGTCTGCAGTTAAAGAACTTACAACTATAGCTGGTCAAAAAGCTATTGTAACTCATGCTAAAAAATCAATTGCGAACTTTAAACTTCGTGAAGGTCAAGCTGTTGGTGTAAAAGTTACTCTTCGTGGTAGAAGAATGTATGACTTTTTAGACAAACTTATGAACATTGCTCTTCCAAGAGTTAGAGACTTTAGAGGAGTTAAACCGACTGCATTTGATGGTAGAGGAAACTATGCTCTAGGCCTTAAAGAACAACTTATATTCCCAGAAATTGAATATGATGAAGTTGATGAAATTAGAGGTATGGACATTATCATAGTTACTACTGCTAATACTGATGAAGAAGCTAAAGTATTCCTTGAAAAAATGGGAATGCCATTTGCGAAAGCTTAAGGAGGTACAAAGTGGCTAAAAAATCAATGGTTGCAAAACAAAAGAGGAAACAAAAATATTCATCTCGTGAATACACAAGATGTAAAATTTGTGGAAGACCTCATTCTGTTTTGAAAAAATATGGAATTTGTAGAATTTGTTTCAGAGAACTTGCTTATAAAGGCCAAATACCTGGCGTTAGAAAAGCTAGTTGGTAATAGACCTTAGATGAAAGGAGGCAAACTGATATGATGACAGACCCTATTGCAGATATGCTGACAAGGATCAGAAATGCAAATAATGCTAGACACACATCTGTTGACATTCCTGCTTCAAATATTAAAAAAGAAATTGCTAAAATTCTTCTAGAAGAAGGATATATCAAAAACCTTGACGTTATTGAAGATGAAAAACAAGGAATGCTAAAAATCGAATTAAAATATGCTGAGAGTGGACAAAGAGTAATTACTGGTCTTAAGAGAATTTCTAAACCGGGACTTAGAGTTTATGTTAAGTGCGACGATGTTCCAAAAGTACTTGGAGGACTTGGAACAGCTATTATCTCAACATCTAAGGGAATTATTACTGATAAAGAGGCTAGAAAAGAAGGAGTAGGCGGAGAAGTAATCTGCTACATTTGGTAATTTGGAGGTGAAACATGTCAAGAATTGGTAAAAAACCTATCGAAATCCCAAACGGTGTAGACGTTAAAATCGACGGAAATACAGTTACTGTTAAGGGACCTAAGGGTGAAATAAGTAAGTCTTTTAATAAAGACATGAAAATTGAAATTAATGACGGAGTTCTCACAGTAGAAAGACCAAATGAAACTAAAGAAATTAAATCTATTCATGGTCTAACTAGAACTCTTATAGCTAATATGATTATAGGTGTAACTGAAGGTTATTCAAAACAACTTGAAATAATCGGAACTGGTTACAGAGCTGCAAAGAAAGGTAAAGTTCTTTCTCTAAATCTTGGATTTTCACATCCATTAGATCTTGAAGATCCTGAAGGTATTGAAGTAGAAGTTCCTTCTGCAAACTCAATAATCGTTAAAGGCGTAGACAAACAATTAGTAGGATCTTATGCTGCTAAAATTAGAAGTTATAGAGAACCTGAACCTTATAAAGGTAAAGGTGTTAAATATATAGATGAGCACGTAAGACGTAAAGTAGGAAAAACAGGTAAGTAAGAGAGGAGAATTTAAGTGTTTAAAAAAGTTAATAAAAATGAAAATAGACAAAAAAGACACAGAAGAATCAGAAATCATATCTCCGGTACAGCTACTATGCCTAGACTTTCTGTATATAGATCAGCGTCTCATATTTATGCTCAAATAATAAATGATGACGAAGGAAATACATTAGCAAGTGCTTCAACACTTGATAAGTCATTAAACCTTGAACATACAGGTAATATTGAAGCAGCTAAAGCTGTTGGAGAATTAATCGCAAAAAAAGCTAAAGAAGCAGGCATAGAAGAAGTAGTATTTGATAGAAGTGGGTATGTATACCACGGAAAAATTAAAGCTCTCGCTGAAGCTGCTCGTGAAGCTGGACTAAGATTCTAAGAAGGAGGAAGTTATGGAGCGTTCATTAATTAATGCGGCAGAACTTGATCTTGAAGAGAGAGTAGTATCTATCAACAGAGTTGCTAAGACTGTTAAGGGTGGTAGAAATGTAAGATTCACTGCTCTTGTAGTTGTTGGAGATAAAAACGGATATGTTGGTGTAGGTACTGGAAAAGCTCTTGAAGTTCCTGAAGCTATTAGAAAAGCTACACAAGACGCAAAAAAACATTTAATAAAAGTAAATTTAAAAAACACTTCAATACCTCATCAAGTAACTGGAGTTTTTGGCGCAGGAAAAGTTTTCTTAAAGCCAGCTAGAGAAGGTACAGGAGTTATTGCAGGTGGAGCTGTGCGTGCGGTATGTGAACTTGCTGGTATCACTGATATCCGTACTAAAAATATCGGTTCAAACAACCCTAGAAACACAGTTAATGCAACAATTGATGGTTTAAAACAACTTGTTACAGCTGAATCAGTAGCAAAGCTTAGAAATAAATCTGTCGATGAAATTTTAGGATAAGGGGGAACTTTAATGAGTACTTTAAAAATAAAACTAATAAAGAGCCCTATCGGCAAAACACCAAAACACAGAAAAACTGTAAAAGCACTTGGACTTAGAAAAATTGGCCAAGTTGTTGAAAAGAACGACACACCTCAAATTAGAGGTATGATTAAAGCAGTAGATTACATGCTTGAAGTTGAAGAATAAGGAGGTGTACCAATGAAACTACATGACTTAAGACCAAACGAAGGCGGCGGAGTTAAAGCTAGAAAAAGAGTAGGTCGTGGAATAGGTTCCGGTACTGGTAAAACTTCTGGAAAAGGTCACAAAGGTCAAAATGCTAGAAGTGGCGGAGGAGTTAGACCAGGATTTGAAGGTGGACAAATGCCATTATTTAGACGTCTACCAAAGAGAGGCTTCACTAATATTTTTGGGAAACAATATGCAATAATTAATGTTTCTGACTTAAATAATTTTGAAGAAGGAACTGTTGTAACACCTGAATTCTTAATTGAAAACAACTTTGTTAAAAAGTCAACTGCAATTGATGGAGTTAGAGTTCTTGGAGATGGCGAACTAAATGTAGCACTTACTGTCAAAGCTCAGCATTTCTCAAAATCTGCAAAAGAAAAAATTGAGGCTTGCGGAGGAAAGGCCGAGGTGATCTAATGTTAGATACCTTTGCAAAGGCGTGGAAAGTTGATAATCTCCGTAAAAAGATGTTATTTACTCTTTTTATGCTTTTAATCTATAGATTAGGGTCACACATTGCAGTTCCATATATGAACTCACAAGTTATTTCACAACTTTTCAGTGGAACTGGTGGATCAATATTTTCATTCCTAGACCTCATGGCAGGTGGTAACTTTAGAAGATTTACAATTTTTGCAGCTAATATTTATCCATACATTACTGCATCAATTGTAATTCAACTATTAACTATAGCTATCCCTTCTTTAGAATCACTTGCTAAAGAAGGAGAGACTGGTAGAAAGAAAATTGCAAAATATACAAGATATCTTGCAATTGTAATTGCATTTGTACAAGCAATTGGATATACTTTTGGATTTTTCCAAAAAGCAATAAACGCAACAAGTCCTGTAGAATATGCGACAATTATTTTATCAATAGTTGCCGGTACAGCTATTCTTATTTGGATTGGAGAAAAAATAACTGAACATGGAATCGGAAACGGAATATCAATTCTTATTTTTGCAGGAATTGTAGCTAGATTTCCTATTGACGTTGCTCAATCAATTAAACTAGTTCAAATTGGTCAAGCAAGCCCAGTGTTCTTAGTTTTATTTATTATTATTGCACTTGCAATAGTATTATTCGTAGTAACACTTACTGAGGGAGAAAGAAGAATTCCTGTGCAGTATGCAAAAAGAGTTGTTGGAAGAAAAATGTATGGCGGACAAGCTACACATATTCCAATTAAAGTTTTGATGACTGGTGTAATGCCAATTATCTTTGCTAACTCACTTACAGCAATACCTGCAACTATAGCGATTTTTACAAAGGAATCTACAAGAAACTGGATCACAAAATGGTTGACACCAAGTGGAGGACCTGGAGTTGTAATTTATGTAATTAGTACGATAATTTTAATTATATTCTTTACATTCTTCTATACAACTATTCAATTTAATACAGTTGAATATTCTAAAAACCTTCAACAAAACGGTGGATTTATTCCTGGTATAAGACCTGGAAAACCAACAAGTGATTATCTTGGAAGAACTCTTAATAGACTAGTTATGCCAGGTGCAATTGCACTTTCATTACTTGCAGTTCTTCCTACAATATTAACTAAAGCATCAGGACTTCAATTTAATTATGGTGGAACATCTATTATAATCGTAGTTGGAGTTGTACTTGAAATTCATAGAGCGTTAGAACAACAATTATTGATGAGAAATTATAAAGGTTTCTTAAAGAGAAAATAGGAGGCATTTATGAAATTAGTTATATTAGGACCTCCAGGGGCTGGAAAAGGAACTCAGGCTGATTATATTATCAAAAAATATAATATTCCTCATATATCTACTGGAGATATTTTTAGAGAAAATATAAAAAATAATACTGAACTGGGAGTAAAAGCTAAATCCTATATGGACAAGGGACTTCTAGTTCCAGACGAACTTGTTATCGATCTTGTGGAAGACAGAATTAAAAAACCAGATGCAAAAGATGGATTTTTATTAGATGGATTTCCAAGAACAGTAGCTCAAGCAGTAAGTCTTGATGCTATATTAGACGCAGATGGCGATAAGCTATCTAAAGTTATTAACATTAATGTTGATCCTGAAATTCTTATTAGAAGAGCTGTTGGAAGACGAGTTTGTAAGAAATGTGGAGCAACTTATCATGTAGAGTTTAACCCACCAAAAGTAGAAGGAATCTGCGACAATGATGGCGAAAAACTAATTCAAAGAGACGACGATAACGAAGAAACTGTTAAAAAGAGAATAGAAGTTTATTTTGACCAAACTGCACCGCTAATTGACTATTACAATGCCCAAGGTCTTTTGATTGATGTTAACGGCGCTCAGGATATTGACAAAGTATTTGATGATATAGTAACTGGTCTTAAATAATTTTATGGATACAACAATAAACCTTAAAGTGGGACAAATTGTAAGATCCAAAAAGGGTAGAGATATAGGTAGAGTGTTTGTCATAACAAAAGTTATTGATGAAGACTACCTTTATCTAGTAGATGGAAAGCTAAGGAAGCTGGACAGGCCGAAAAAGAAAAAGGTAAAGCACGTTTCTATATATAATGATATTATTGATCTAGACGTTAGAGATTTGAATGATTCATATATTAGAAAAAAACTTTTACCTTATAGCTAAAGGAGGATCCTTAAAAATATGGCTAAAGAAGATGTAATTGAAGTTGAGGGCGTAGTAGTAGAAGCACTGCCTAATACGAATTTCAAAGTAGAACTTGAAAATGGACATATTATACTCGCTCATATTTCAGGAAAATTGAGAATGAATTATATTAGAATTCTTCCTGGTGATAAGGTGACAGTTGAGCTTTCACCTTATGATCTTACAAGAGGAAGGATTACTTGGAGAAAGAAATAATCCTAGATTAGGAGGAAATAAAATGAAAGTAAGACCATCTGTTAAGAAGATGTGCGAAAAATGCAAAATTATTAAAAGAAACGGAAAAGTAATGGTAATCTGTGAAAATCCGAAACATAAACAAAGACAGGGATAAGGGAGGTAATTATGGCTAGAATTGCTGGTGTAGACTTACCTAGAGAAAAAAGAGTTGAAATTGGTTTGACATATATTTTTGGTATTGGTAAACCACGTGCTCAAAAGATTTTAACTGATGCTGATGTTGATTTTAACACTAGAGTTAAAGATTTAACTGAAGCTGAACTTGCTAGAATTAGAGATGAAATTGATAAATATCACGTAGAAGGAGATTTACGTCGTGACGTTGCTATGAACATTAAGAGACTTCGCGAAATCAACTGCTATCGTGGAAGAAGACACAAGGCAGGTCTTCCTGTAAGAGGACAAAAGACTAAGACTAATGCTAGGACAAGAAAAGGTCCTAAGAAACTTATCAAATAGTAAAGGAGGACTATAATTGGCTACAACTAAAAAAGCAACACGTTCAAGAAGACGTGTACGTAAAAATATTGAAAAAGGACAAGCTCATATAGTTTCAACATTTAACAATACTATGGTTACTCTTACTGATGTTAATGGTAATGTTATTTCTTGGGCTAGTGCTGGACAACTTGGTTTTAGAGGATCAAGAAAATCAACTCCATTTGCTGCACAAGAAGCAGCTCAAGAAGCTGCTAATAAAGCAAAAGAACATGGATTAAAAAGTGTTGATGTTTTCGTAAAAGGTCCAGGTTCAGGAAGAGAAGCAGCGATCAGATCTCTTCAAGCTTCAGGTCTTGAAGTAACAACAATTAAAGATGTTACTCCAATTCCTCACAATGGATGTAGACCACCTAAACGTAGAAGAGTATAATTAACTATTTGCCGAGAAGGAGGGTACTCGTGATAGAAATTGAAAAACCTAGAATTAGTATTGAAGAATTAGATGAATCCGGTAAATATGGTAAATTTGTAGTTGAACCATTGGAACCAGGATTCGGTATAACTATTGGAAATTCCTTAAGAAGAGTGTTACTTTCCTCTCTACCAGGTACAGCTGTATCATTTATCAATATAAGAGGAGTTGAACACGAATTTGATACTATTCCTGGAGTATTGGAAGATGTACCTGAAATAGTTTTAAATATTAAATCTATAGTTTTAAAAAAGACAGACGATGAACCTGTTAAACTTATTATAGAGAAAAAAGGCAGTGGCGAGATAAAAGCTTCCGATATTGAACTTGCACCTAATGTTGAAATAATAAACCCTGAACAACACATCGCTACTTTAAATGAAGATGCAGATGTTTATATTGAAATGTCAATAGAAAAGGGTAGAGGTTATGAACCTTCAGAACTTAAGAGAGATGAAATTACAGAAATTGGAATTATTCCAATGGATTCTAACTTCACTCCTGTAGAAAAAGTTAATTGGAAGGTTGAAAATACAAGAGTAGGACAAAGAACTGACTATGACAGATTGATCCTCGAAGTAACAACAAATGGTTCAATGAAAGCAGATGAAGCAACTTCTTTAGCTGCTAAGGTTTTAACAGAACATCTAGAACTCTTCATACGACTTACAGATCATGTAAGTGATATCAACCTTATGGTTGAAAAAGAAGAAGATGAAAAAGAAAAAGTTCTTGAAATGACTGTTGAAGAATTAGATCTTTCAGTTAGATCTTTCAACTGTCTAAAGAGAGCAGGAATTAATACTGTTGAAGAACTAATCCAAAAATCTGAAAATGATATGATGAAAGTTCGTAACTTGGGAAGCAAATCACTTCAAGAAGTTACAGAAAAACTTGATGAACTTGGACTTAGTTTAAAACCTGAAGAAGAATAAAGGAGGGCACTATGGCAAAAGAAAGAACTCTTGGACGCAAGACAAGTCATAGAGATAAAATGCTTAGAAATCTTGTAACTGATCTTCTAAATTATGGTAGAATGCAAACTACTCACACAAGAGCAAAAGAAGCACAAAGAATTGCTGAGCGTATGATAACACTTGGCAAACGTGGCGATCTTCACGCTAGAAGACAAGCACTATCATATTTATATTCAGAAGATGTCGTTACAAAATTATTTGGCGAATTAGCTGAAAAATACGCTGACAGAAACGGTGGATATACTAGAGTTATCAAAGTAGGTCCAAGACGTGGAGACGGCGCTGAAGTTTCAATTATAGAATTAGTATAAGGAAATCCAAAAGGGATTTCCTTTTTTCTTTTGAAAATTATTGAAAGATTTTCTTTGATGTGTATTAATAGTGCGTTAATTAACATAATATTCTAAATAATTTAAAGAAAATCTTTTTAAATCTTTAAAAACTCATATAAATTGAAAATATACTTTAAATTTTAATTATGATTTTTACTTAAATTCAGTTTATCTTTTTAAGATACTAATAGGAACATAGTTATACAGTTTTAACTTAAATATTATAATCTTTTTAGCTCTATCTTTGTTATAGAGCTTTTTTTATAAATAAAATTAATATTTTATTAAATGTATAATTTTTTATAAATAAATTTTAGAATATTATTAAGTGCATAACTTTTTTAAAATTTTTTAATCTTAAAGTATCTAAAATTAAAAACATTTAATAAAAATATGTAGCTGTCTCGTTAGGGATTTTAAAT
>JASBZH010000026.1 GCA_029983555.1 Peptoniphilus sp.
AACTTTTTTCAATTTATTTTGAAAAGTTTTTGTGAAGTTTTAAGAGTTGTTGTCGCCTCAATTGGCAACTATCTTAGTATAACAATTCAAGACTTACTTGTCAAGAACTTTTTTACTAATTTTTTACTGTTTTTTTGTCAGTAATTTACGCAACTCATGTTGCGACTCATATATATTATCATCTCATTTATTAGTTGTCAATAAGTTTTTGTATTTTTTTTGAAGTTCTATTCTATTTTTTACTTTTAACTTTTTGTATACAACTGTGAGGTTGTTTTTAACTGTTTTCTCGCTTATATATAGTATATTAGATATCTCCTTGTTTGTTTTTTCTTCTAATATTTCTTCTATTATTCTAAGCTCTCTATCTGTTAGATTTTGAAGTTGTTTGTATTCTTCTTTTCTCTCTTCTATATTTTTCTTTATTCTTTCTTCTATATATACATGGCCTTCTAATGTTTTTGATACGGCTACAGGCAGTTCTTCTTTTGGTATCTCAATTGTTATTAATGAGTTTTCTATTCTTAATGGTATTTTATCTTCTTTTATTATCTGTATCTTATTAGCTCTATTATCTGTTTTTATTGCATCTTCAAATAAGAGCAAGTCAAATTCAATTGCTTGCTCTTCTAATTCTTCTATATTTAAAAAGTGATAAATTTCATACTTAGTTTCTTTTAATATTTCTTCTATTCCGATTCTTGCTATATCACTTTTTATTTGTAATGCTATTTTTTTAGTCATTTAATGTCTTTACACTTTCGCATTCAATTATTTGTGCTGGAAGTGTCACGTCTTTTTTGAAGCTTGTTTCTTTATCTGTGATGCTCTTTAATATTTTTCTAATTGATACTGCTCCAATGTCGTAGTAAGGAATTTTTACTGTTGTAAGTTTAGGTCTATAGATTTCTGATATTGTAGTTCCGCCAAATCCTGTAACTGATACGTCATCTGGTGTTTTTATATTGTTATCCAAAAGCATATTCATTACGTTAATTGCCAAAGTGTCAAAAGTTGTGAAGATTGCAGTTATATTTTTTTCTTTTATTTCGCTTAATATTTCTTCTTGTACTTCTTCTAGTGATTCTTGATTTAAATCTTCTACAAATAATTCAGTAGTTTCTAGTCCATTTTCTGTCATAGCCTTATCATAACCACTTACTTTTTGCTTTTCATAGGTTCTATCGTAGTCGCGTCTTACCGCAATTGATGCTATGTTTTTGTGGCCTTTTTCTATTAGATTTTTGACCATTTCATAGCTTGCTTTTTCATAATCTATGTTTGCTTTAAATTTTTCTATTTCATAGAAGTTACTTATTACTACATAAGGTATTTTGCTCTCTTCTAATTTGTATTCAAGTTTTGAATTATGTAAATTTGATATTACTATAATTCCTTCAACTTGTTTTTGTGCCAAAAGATTTGCAAATTTTACTTCTGTATCCATATCTCCATAGGAGCTTGAAAGCAAAATATCGTATTTGTACATTCTTCCAACTTCTTCTACTCCTCTTAATATTTGAGAAACGAAGTTCGATCCAATGTCTTCTACTATTACGCCGATTAGGTTTGATTTTTTTGTCACCAAGCTTCTCGCAACTTCGTTTGGTTTGTAGTTCAAAACTTCTATTGCGTGAAGTACTCTTCTTCTGGCCTCTGGACTAACTGGCTTTGAATCATTTATTACCCTTGATACTGTAGATATTGATACATCTGCCATTTTTGCCACGTCTTTAATAGTTGATGCCATTTAATTTCCTCCTTGTTAGGTAATGTATTTAAGTGATCTGGCTTATACACAATCGTTTACACCACATCTAATTTAAACTCACTTTTAAACTTTAATACTTCTTCATAATATTATACTACATTTGCAGTTCATGTAAATCAGTATTTTGACTTTTCGAGTATAAATTAAAATAGGGACGAAGTCAACCTCATATGCCTCGTCCCTTATAATTATCTAAAAAATACTTGTTTAATTGATTTAATTACTTCTCTAAAAATATAGAAATAATCTATGGCATTATCTGATGTCAAAGTTATTGTCTTTGCTGCATCTGAGATTACATCAGTTATATCGCTAACTGCATTTGAAACTCTATATGTTGTGTCGTCAACTTCTCTTGTTATTCCATTGACAGTATCTGAAACTGATCCAACAGCTTGAACAGTTTTTTCAACTTCTGGTTTTATGGTTTTAACCATATCATCTGCATCTTTTGTAATTGAATTTACACTTACAGAAATATCTTTGGCGTTGTCCATTAAAGTTGGTACTGTTTTTATTGTGTGATCTATTTCTCCTTGGTTCTTTTCTATTATGCTATTAACATTTTTTAAAACTTTAAATACATTCAATAGTACCAAGAATAGAGCAACTAGAGCTGCGATTCCAGCTAAATATAATAGAAAAGTTAAAAAGTCAGCCACTGTAAACATCTGATTCATAATGTGCCTCCTTATTAATTTTTCTTAGCTTCTTTTTCTACCTTTTTAGATGTATCTTTTACTGTATTTTTGATGTTGTTTGAAGAATGTTTGATATCTTTTTTAGCATCTGATGCTGCATCTTTTAATTCTTTTTTTGTTTCTTTTGAAGTTTCTTTTATATCTTTTGCTGCATCGTCAACGTCATCTTTAACATCTTCTGCACCAGATTTTATTACTTCGCCAATTGCTTCAGCTTTTGCTTTTGCAACTTCAACGTCTTCGTCAAATTGTGCTTTTTTATCACTTGCAGTTTCTTTTAAATCATTATAAGTTTTTTTAGCTTGTTCGCCAGCTAAATATGCTTTAAATTCAACTGTATCTCTTACATCCATAGCTGCTTCTTTTGCTTGATCTGCTGCTTCTCTGGATTTTTGAGCAATTTCTTCACGAGTTTTTTTACCTTCTTGTGGTGCAAATAAAACTCCACCGATTGCTCCAAGAGCGATTCCAGTAAAGACTTTAGATGCTTCTCTTAATCTTCTTCTTCTAACTGCTTCGTTTCTCTTTTCTTCTAAATAATCAAATAATCCCATAATCGTTCTCCTTTTCTCTTATTTTATTTTATTATGTAATACATTTACCCAAGGAAGTACAAAATATTCATAGAGTTAAAAATTTGTATAAAAAAAGTAAAATCCGCCATGCCGCTTACTCTATTAATTCAGACCCGCCCTAAAATTAAGGTGGGTAACTTGTTAACGTCTTCTGACTTCCACTCAAAGGAGGCTTGTCATATCATGCTAAACTCGGTTTCCCGTGTCTGATTTGTCGGTTGAATTAACTAGAGCTGTTTCGAACACCGCAGGTTTTACCTTTATTTAATTATATAACAATTATTTTTTTAAATCAAGAAAAGCCCCTTTGTAAAATTTAAAATCATCGGGCACACTTGCATATAAATCAAGCTCTTCGCCACTTCTAATTTTTTTGATTTTCATATTATAACAGTGTAGTGCTTGCCTTTTTATTAAATCTGTATTGCCTCCATAGAGTTCATCTCCAACTATTGGGTGTCCAATTGATTTTAAGTGAACTCTAATTTGATGCGTCCTTCCCGTAAAAAGTTTTACATCTAATAGACTCATGTTTTCGTTTTCTAATATAACTTTATAAGCAGTTTTCGCGCGCTTTCCATTTACCAAATTTACTTCACGTCTTATTCCATCCTCTGCTCTTGCAATTGGCATCTCGATTACTCCCTCTTTTTCATCTAAAATTCCGTCTACTATCGCAAGATACTTTTTGTTTACGTCGTTTTTGTACTGTTTAGAAATATTTGCGTGAGCGAAAGAATTTTTAGCAACAATCACAATACCAGATGTATCTCTATCGAGTCTATTGGCAAATCTCACTTTTCTCTTTAAAGAGATATCGTCAAAATAACCCAACACATAATTTAAAAGAGTCCCGTCCAAATCATCTTTAGCTGTGTGAGTTACCATAAATGGTGGTTTATTTACAACAAGTAAATCCTCATCTTCATATATTATATCTATATTTTTATGCTCAACTAGTCCATTCGGCTCTTCTTCCAAAATCTTTACTGAAATTATGTCACAGGGTTTTAATTTTTTATTTTCTCTTAAACTTTTTCCATTTAAATATATTAAATTTTCTCGAATGGACTTTCTAATCAGTCTACTCGAAAAATTTTTTTCTCTTAAAAAGTTGTTTGAAAGGATCTTTTTATCAACTTTAAAGTTGAAGAAATCTTTTGAATTTAATGTGTACATCTCTATACCTCTAGTCAATATCATTTTACTGGTTTATAATATATATATACGAGAAAAAAATCAAGGGGGTATAACCTTGTCTTCAAAAATTGTAAATATACTTTCTAATGCTAATTTTGAATCTAAAAAGACAGCTAAAAACTTGACAGATGTGCTAATTCACAACGGATACAAGCCCTTTAACGGATTTAATAAAAACGCAGAGCTTTGTGTATGCGTTGGCGGCGACGGTTCTTTTATAAAAGCAGTGCAAAAAAATAACTTCCCCGAGATGCCTTTTGTTGGAATTAACACCGGTCACTTGGGATTTTATCAAGAAATCAAGCCTAGCGAAATCAACAAATTCGTCTCAGATTACAAGAACAACAATTATGAAATTCAAGACATCAAAGTTCTAAGAATAGACGTCTATACTAAAAATAAAGTGTATAAATTTAACGCAATAAATGAGGCAGTTCTAAAAGCCTCCCACTCTAAAACAATCCACATGAATATATTTATAGACAGAAATCATGTAGAAAAATTTTCGGGCGATGGAATTTTAGTTTCCACTCCTACTGGCTCAACTGCCTACAACTTTTCAACTGGAGGTTCAATTGTTTATCCGACTCTTCATGTGCTACAGATGACTCCAATTTCACCTGTGAGTTCATCTGCATATAGATCCATTGAATCTTCTTTAATTGTTCCAGGCGGCCACACGATATCACTCGTACCAGAGAGAAGATATAAAGATTCAAATCTACTGCTTGTAGACGGATACGAATACTTTTTTAACAATTTGCACAGAGTAAATGTAAAACTTTCAAATAAAAACATCAAAAAACTTATTTTTTCAAACAATTCTTATTGGGATAACATTAAAGATAAATTCTTATAAAAACTATAGGGCGCATCAGCGCTCTTTTTTTATAAAATTTATATTTAAAGAAAAAAAGAGAGGGTATAAACCCTTCTCTTTAATAGAAATCTTCGTCTGATTCTTTTTCTTCTTTGTAACTTTCGTAAATGTCGTCAAAGTCACTCTCAGTCGACTTAAATTTACTGTCTTCAATTCTTCCTGTTTCTTCTGGTTCAAGTGGAACTATAATTGCAAGTGCAATGTAGACCCAAATGCTTACTCCACCAGGAATTATAAGTAGAAATGCAATTACTCTAACAATAGTGGAATCTATCCCAAAATATTTTGCAATTCCTCCACACACTCCGGCAATCATTCTGTCGGTTCTTGACCTATATAGCTTTTTCAAATACAATCACCTCGATATTTAATAGATATTTACCCCCTATAAAAATCTTTATTCAAGTACTGCCAAAAGCTCTTTAGTCTCTACATCATCATTTTCTTTAATATAAATTGATTTTATTTTTCCAGATTTATTGGCAACAATGCTTGTCTCCATCTTCATTGCCTCTGCTATAAATAGTGTGTCGCCTTTCTTTACTTCGTCACCTTCAGCAACCAAAACTTTTACAATTTTTCCCGGTATGGATGATCCAATTTCTTTTTCATTAGATGGATCTGCATAAATTTTTTCTTTTACATTTTTAGTCACATTTTTTGCAGTTTCGTCTTTTATATTTATAGTTCTTCTAGAGCCGTTTATTTCAAAAGTAAGATTCCTAGTTCCATCATCTAGTAGTTTTCCTATCTCGATTAATGTAACAATTAAAGTCTTTCCTTCTTCTATTTCTATCTCAGAAGTTTCGCCTTCCATAAGTCCGTGGAAGAATACATCTGATCCCATTCTAGTAACTTCGCCATTTTCCTTTATATAGTCGATATAATCATCAAAAACTTTTGGATAAAGAGCTGATGCGATTAAATCTTTTTCACTTGGCTTAATTCCCTTTTCTTCCAAATGACTTTTAATTTTATCGAAGTCTTCGTCTTCCAAAAGCTCTCCTGGACGACTTGTGATAGGTTTTTCTCCCTTTAAAACCATTTTTTGTAGCTCTTCTGGAAAACCACCATAAGGCTGACCCATCATTCCTCTAAAGTAAGTCATTACAGAATCCGGATAGTCGAGATTTTTTCCATCAGTTAAAATATTTTCTGGAGTCAATCCATTTTGCACCATAAATATCGCAAGATCTCCAACCATCTTAGAAGATGGGGTTACTTTTACGATGTCTCCAACCATTTCATTTACATTTTTATACATTTCCTTAACTTCTTTAAACTTGTGACCTAGTCCAAAAGATTCAACTTGTGGTTTTAAATTTGAATATTGTCCTCCAGGAATTTCGTATTTATAAATTTCTGTTGAACCAGATTTTAAATCAGATTCAAAATTTGCATAAACTGGTCTAACTGCAGCCCAATATTTTGAAATTTCTTCTGCCTTATCAGGATCAATCAAAGTATCTCTATTTGTATTTTCAAGTGCAGCTACAACTGAATTGAGGGCTGGTTGAGAAGTAAGTCCACTCATTGAATTAACTGCAGTATCAACTATGTCGACTCCTGCCTCAGCTGCATTTAAAATTGTCGCAACTCCATTTCCTGTAGTGTCATGTGTATGGAGATGAATTGGAATTGAAATTTCATTTTTTAACGCCTTAATTAATTTTTTGGCTGCATAAGGTTTTAAAAGAGAAGACATATCTTTTATACCAATTATATGAGCCCCGGTCTTTTCAAGTTCTTTTGCAAAGTTTACATAGTATTCAAGGGAATATTTATCTCTGTATTCATCAAGAATATCTCCTGTGTAACACATTGTTGCCTCTGCAATCTTTCCATTTTTTAATACTTCGTCTATGGAAAGTCTCATTCCAGGAAGCCAATTTAGAGAGTCAAAAATTCTAAATAAATCTATCCCCTCTTTAGAAGACTCTTTTACAAATCTCTTTACGACATTGTCAGGATAATTTTTATATCCCACTGTATTGTTTCCGCGAATTAACATTTGTAGCAACATATTTGGCATCTTTTCACGCAAAATTCTAAGTCTTTCCCATGGATCTTCGTGCAAAAATCTATAAGCCACATCGAAGGTTGCCCCTCCCCACATTTCTACAGAGAATAATTCTCTCATATTGTAGTTTTGTGCTTCGGCAATTTTTACTAAATCAACTGTCCTCATTCTAGTTGCCATAAGCGACTGATGCGCATCCCTCATAGTAGTATCTGTCAAGAGGAGTCTGTTTTCTTTTAAAACATAATCTTTAAGACCACAAGCTCCCTTTTCTTCGAAAATTTGCTTCATGCCTTTAAATTTTTCTCTATTAAATTCAGGTACTTGCGGAACATCAAAATTTTTAGGCAAGATGTTTGGATCATTTACAATCCTATTTCCCAAAATTCTCATGAGCCTCAACTCTTTGTCCTTTGAATTTTGAATATCAAAAAGTTCTTTGTGAAACTCTATAAAACCTGTGTCGCAAGTTCCATTTGCAAATTCTTCTGTATTTAAAACATTTAACAAAAATCCAATATTTGTCTTGACACCACCAATTTTTAGCTCACTTAGGCTCCTCTTTGCCTTTCTAATAGTATCTTTCCATGTTCTGCCATGAGTTATTACCTTCACCAAGAGCGAATCGTAATATGGCGAAATTACAGCACCCGTAAATCCATTTCCACCATCTAGTCTGACGCCAAATCCTGAAGATGATCTGTACAAGTTTATATGACCAGTATCTGGCATAAAATTATTTAGTGGATCTTCTGTAGTTACACGACACTGGATTGAATAACCATTCATCTTTATGTCACTTTGACTATTTATTCCAATTTCTTCGCTATCAAGTGAATATCCCATAGCAATTAAAATTTGAGCCTGAACTATATCTATTCCAGTACACATTTCTGTAACTGTGTGTTCAACTTGAATTCTAGGGTTTACCTCAATAAAAAAGTGATTCAAATCAGAATCAACTAAGAATTCAACAGTTCCAGCATTTGAATATCCAATTGAATTTGCAATCTTTAATGCATCTTTGCAAATATCTTCTCTCAATTCTTTAGGAAGGGAGAAAGCAGGTGTATATTCAATTACCTTTTGATGTCTTCTTTGGATTGAGCAGTCCCTTTCATATAAATGAACTACATTTCCATGTTTATCGCCCAAAATTTGAACTTCAATGTGTTTAGGCTTGTTTAAATATTTTTCTATAAACATTGAATCGTCGCCGAATGCTTTTTTAGATTCGTTTTTTGCTGATTTAAATTTTTCAATTAAATCTTCTTCGCTCTCTACAATTCTCATTCCACGACCGCCACCGCCGCTGGCAGCTTTAATCATTACGGGATAACCTGCCATTTTGGCAAATTTTTTGGCCTCTTCTTCGGAACTAATTGGTTTTTCCACACCAGGAATTGTTGCAACTCCCGCTTCTTTTGCAACAATCTTTGAAGTGATTTTGTCACCAAGTTTTTTCATAACTTCAGAGTCCGGGCCTATAAATGCAATTCCCTCTTCTTCACATTTTCTAGCAAACTCTGGATTTTCAGACAAAAATCCGTATCCAGGGTGAATTGCGTCGACGCCCTTATTTTTTGCAAGTTTTATAATTTCATCTATGTCAAGATAAGCCTCAAGTGGTGACTTGTCCTTTCCAATTAAATAAGACTCGTCCGCCTTAGTTCTAAATAGAGAAAGGCTATCCTCTTCAGAGTAGATTGCCACAGATCTTATTCCTAGCTCGCGACAAGCTCTAAAAACTCTAATTGCAATTTCACCACGGTTTGCAACTAAAACACGTTTGAATTTTTTCATACTTTTCCTCCCTACTGGTTTAAAGTAAAATATTTATGAATTATTATATACCATATTTATAGATATGTGTAGAAATATAGAAAAAAGATTTATATTTTATGTAAAATTATTTGACTTAAAATTTGAGCTACTTTTTTTATTAAACTATATTAAACTTAATTTTATTTATAATCATTCTTACAGGCCTTAAAATTTATACAAATAAAAAAACCTTGGGTTGGTGAACCAAGGTTTTTGTATAATAATTATCTTTTTGAGAATTGAGGAGCACGTCTTGCTTTTTTAAGACCGTATTTCTTTCTTTCCTTCATTCTCGGATCTCTTGTTAAATATCCAGCTTTTTTAAGAACTGCTCTATACTCTGGATCTACTTCTAAAAGAGCTCTTGCAATACCATGTCTAATTGCTCCAGCTTGTCCAGTAAATCCACCACCACGTACTTTAACGATAACGTCAAAGGATCCTAGTGTATCAGTTAATTCAAGTGGTTCTTTTGCAACTGTTCTAAGAGTTTCAAATGCAAAGTAGTTTTCAATGTCTTTGTTGTTAATTGTAAAGTTACCATTGCCAGGTAAAAGTCTTACTTGAGCAACGGACGTTTTTCTTCTTCCTGTTCCTCTATATTGAATATTAGCCATTTTCTACCTCCAATTATAATTCAATAACTTCTGGTTGTTGAGCTTCATGTGGATGCTCGCTGCCAGCGTATACCTTAAGTTTGTTGAACATCTTTCTTCCAAGTCTACTTTTTGGAAGCATTCCTTTTACAGCAAGTTCAATAACTTTTTCAGGTCTCTTTTGAATCATTTCGGAATAGACAATTTCACGTCTTCCACCTGGATATCCTGTGTGGTATACGTGATGTTTTTGGCTAAGCTTATTACCTGTAAGTTTTACTTTATCTGCATTTACTACAATTACATAATCTCCACAATCAACATGTGGTGTAAATATTGGTTTTTTCTTACCTCTTAAAATAGATGCAACTTCTGATGCAAGTCTACCTAATACAACATCTTCAGCATCTATTACATACCATTTTCTTTCAACTTCATTTGTTTTAGCCATGTAGCTTTTCAATGAATTTTCCTCCTAATTTGTTTAAAAATATTCCGGGGCTTTTTAAACATGACCTACATTGTAGACCAAAAGTGGCAACTTGTCAATATTTTTGAGCTATTTTTTTTATTAAATTGACTTTCTTTCTTCCTCTATCTTATCATTTTCAAGTGGTGTTTTGTAAGTTGAATCTTTTTTATATTTTTCAATTTGTCTCTTAACTCTGTTTATTGACGTAATTGTTCCTACTCCAGCTATACAACCACCAGGGCAAGCCATTCCTTCAAGTAAATATCCGTCTAACTTGCCAGCTTTTGCTATCTTTAACATCTTTGAACATTCTGACAATGTGTTTGCACCTTGTATGTGAATTTCACGAGATGGATCTAGCTTTTCTACAACAACTTTTACAGACTGCGCAACTCCACCTGCTATTGGATATCCACGGCCAAGAGCTGACGCCTCGTCTTCATCTTTTTCAATTTTAATTTCTGATGGCTCGATATTTTTTGCAACAAACATTCCCATTAATTCTTCAAATGTTATTACAAAATCGACATCAGATTGAACTTTTGTATCTATTGCTTCTAATTTTTTGGATGTACAAGGCCCAATAAATACTACCACGGCATCTGGATCTTTAGCTTTTATATGTCCCGCAGTGTATCTCATTGGAGATCCAGAATCAGATACTTGGTCGTAAAATTCTGGAAACTCATTTTTAATCATTAGAGTCCATGAAAAACAACAGCTAGTTCCCATAAATGGAATATCTTCAGGAACTCTTTCCAAATATTCCTTTGCCTCGTGAAGTGTAGTTAAGTCTGCTCCAAGTGCAACTTCTATTACATCAATAAACCCTAGCTGTTTAATTGCCTCTATAATTTGTTCAGGACTTGTGGTAACCCCAAATTGTCCAATATATGAAGGTGCAATAGCTCCATATACTCTCTTACCCGATTTAATAGCTTTTATAAGTTGGAAGATTTGAGTTTTATCAGATATTGCCCCAAAAGGACATTCTGCAATACATCTTCCACAAGCAACGCATTTGTCTTGGTTAATATCAGCTCTACCATATGTATCAGAATTAATTGCATTGACTCCACAAGCTGCAGCGCAAGGTCTTTCATATACAACTATCGCACTATATGGGCAAGCCTCTTTACATCTGCCGCATCTGATACATTTTTCGCTATCGATTATCGAGCCATTTTTACCCATTGAAATTGCATTTACCGGGCACACATTTGTACATGGATGTGCTAAACAGTTTCTGCAATTATCTGTCGTATAGTACGACTTTTCAGGACAGGCTTCACAAGCAAATTTAATAACATTTATAAGTGGTTTCTCGTAGGCATTTGTGTCAATATCAACTTTATCAAATCCATCTGTTATTTTTTTGAAAACTCCAATTTCTCTAACATCTAGACCCATTGCAAGTCTAAGCCTCTCGTCAACAACTGCTCTTTCTCTAAAAATATCTCCTCTATATTTTGCTACCTCACCTGGTACAATTCTATAGCTTGAATCTTCAAGTGCAGATATATCTAAATCGTTATACGCTATGCGTGCAACTTCAGCAAAAACTTTTCTCCTTATATCAACAAGAGTACCATAAATTTCTTTCATTTATCTTTCCTCTACTATTTATCCAATCTTAATTTGTTAAGTACTTTTTCACTGACCTCTTGTGCTGTTGCGTGAAACATAATTTCGTCATCTATAATTACAACAGGTGAGGCTTTGTTAATCTCGTGCTTTTTGCAAAAATTATTACAATGAGCAAATTCTACTTCTAAGTTCTCTGCAGAACAAAGTTCTGAATCTGGACCACAAAGTTGTTCTTGTAGATATTCTACTGCATCATAAATAGCATTTGCACCCATCAAGGTACATCTTGCTCCCATACATATAGTTACTTTCATATTGCCTCCTAAAGATTTCTATATAGATAGTTTAACATTTAACAAAGTTTTGTTCAATGTTTTTAAATTTTGTTAGACTTTTTAAAAATCCCTAAAATGACCTTATCACTTATATATATAATAATATTTAAAAAATGAATAAATAAGCATTTATGTGAATTTTTTATCAATTTATTCCAATAATTAATGCTATGTAAATACTTATACTAATCTTTATTTACATAGCATATTTATCACAGTTAAATTAAAATACATAATAATTTCTTCTCTTTGAATATAATTATAATTTTATACTAGAACCTTTTAATTTATACTTAACTATATATCTAGGCAGAATCTTTAAATAAAATTATATGTCTTTTAAAAAGTAAAGGTAATTATAAAATATCATTATACCGATTGATTATACAATATTTTAAACTCAACTCATTTTAATCAATCACTAAGTATTAATTATTTTGTCCATACTTATTAAATTATCATAGTTTTCTTTAAAAATATCATCATGGGTAGCAATAAAAACTGTCTTTCCATCTTTATTTAAATCATATAATAATTGTCTTACAATCGATGCATTTTTTGCATCTAAATTCCCAGTTGGCTCATCTGCAAATATATATTTTGGATTTTTTAAAATCACTCTAGCTAAAGCTATTCTTTGCTTTTCGCCACCACTCAGTTCATAAACTTTTTGTTTTTGCGATATATTTAGCCTTACTTTATCTAATACTTCAGAAATCTTTTCATCTCTTTTAACTTTGGACAATCTTTTTATATTTAAAGGAATAGAAAGATTATCATAAACTGTATAATTCTCAATTAATGCATAATTTTGAAAAACGAATCCAAAATAATTTCTGAAATAATCTGAATTGTTTATATCTTTATAATTATTTCCATCTATACTTATTTCCCCATAATATTTGTTATCTAGCATTCCAAGGATATTAAGCAATGTAGTTTTCCCCGAGCCACTTTTCCCAGTTATTACATTTAAGCTACTATCTTCGAATACATAGTTAAAATCTCGAATTACTGTTTTTGTATTATATTTTTTTTGTAAATTCTTAACACTCATCATATTGCCAACCTCTTTTGATTTTCTTTTTTTCATATAATCTTATAAAGAGTATAAATATTATCATATCCAAACAAGTAATAAGCAAAGAAAACTGAAATTGCCCTGATAAAAGCATAGCTATAATATCCAATAAAAAATTTATCATTAATATATTTAAAGACTTTTCCATAAAATTATATCCATGAATATTTTTTATAAACATAATTTGCCTATACTCAATACAATAATTTAATGCAGAAGAATTTAATAAAACTATTATGGCAACTATAAATATAAAAGCAATCAAAATATTTATCTTAAGTTTTAGTTGTATATTTTGTATAAAATTCATTTTTTGGTTATAAACAGATGTAACAATTTTATATGAATCCGATAAATTATTTTTGTCTACAATAGGTTTTATCTTTAAAAACGGATTATTGCTATCTGTTTTAAAATAGCTACATCTAGAGAGTAGAGATCTATAACTACTAGGATCAATATTGTTTGTATCTAAATAAACAATTGGATCAATTATTGTATTTCCGTTTTCAATGTTTACAAGCTCATCAAAAGTAAAAAAGCTGCTATTATTTTTATAATAGATAGTTTTTAAATTAATATTATTTATCGGTTTTATCTTTTCTTTATATATGTCTTTTGGAACAGCAATTTTATAAAAATAAAAATTTTCGTAAGCAATCTTTTTAATTGTTTCATTATTATACTTAAATTTTTCAGGCAAAAGTAAAACCATAGTATTGTCAGAAGTATCAATTTGATTTAAATAGTTATACATGTCCGTATTATTTATAGTTTTAATTTTATTATATTTAAAATAATTCTTATTGACTCTAATGTGTTTTTTGTAATTAAAAGTAGAATCTGAATAATAATCAGAACAATCCATTATGAATAAATTTAATTCATCTTCTAAGTCTTCATATAGTTTTTTGCTAGCAATTTCTAATTTCCTATTATAAGCAAAATCATCTGTCACAAAAATCTCATTAATACGATACACATCTTGCGTTTCTTTCCAAAAGTTATTTTTTGAATTGATATATTGATACGTTCTGTAGTTATTACCAATAGTCTCTGAATAAACCAAGAACAACAACAATATTAGAAACTTACTAGTTAAATTAATTACTGTATAAAGCTTAAAATTGTGTTTTTTGTTTAATATAGAAATCAAATTAGTATTTAAATTAATTTTTATAAAAAATATTATAGTATATGTAGAAATTAAAAAAATTGATATTGGTATGAGCATACAAATAAAAGATATAAAAGACCATAGAGGAAGTTTAAAAATAATTATTATAAATAAAGCTATAATAGACGAAATAAAATTAGACACAATAATAAGACTTTTAAAGTTCTTATTAAAAATATGATTATATATACTAAATTTACTGTATGCATGTAATTTTAAAATAACTATATTCCTATTATTTTGCTCAATTAAATTTAATACTCCTAAAATCAAAAATATCAAAAGCGAAGCTATCGTTATGGTCAAACTTTGAGAAATAACATTGTCTGATAATAGCTTATCATAGAAATAAGATGAATAATCTATTTTATATATATTTTGGAGACTTGCATTCATATGTAAATTTAAATCTTCAATAATATTTTTAATCTTATTTTTATCTACAGTATCTATGACATAAGTCCCAACTACTGTATCATTTTTTAGAAGAGTTTTGAAATCAAAAATATTTATGATTTTATCTATATAAATATTAAAACTATCTACTTTATTTGTATCTGGATAATCTCCATTTGAAATATATTTATACACATCATGAGGATAGACATTATTAATTGTTTTTATTTTATTCTTGATAGTATAGTCAAATGTGTATACATTTAATTTTTGCTCATTTGTATAAGAATACTTATAAAATATGACATTGTGCTTATCGAAGCTTTTATGTATTTGATTAAAAAATTCATTTGTTGAATAGATAACTCCGTCATCTTTTGTTATTATAGAGATTTCCGAAACGTCATGGTATAATACATCATCAAACTTAGCGTCTTGACCAAAATAAAATAGTGTTAGTAATGATAAAATAATTAAAGTTAAATATGGTATAAATACTAATTTCTTCATTTAGTTCACCTATAAACTCTCTTATATTCTAAACAATATGTAAGAGGGGGTTCTTTTCAATTATTTAAAATCGTAGTTCGCTTTATTTGTACCGGAAGATGTCCATATTGCTCTTGCAACACTTGGTGTACCAGCAGGCTTCCAGCCACCATCATCATAAACTCCTACACCATTTGTAACAGATGCTCGACCCCAATCACGTACTCCTTCTCTAGCTTTAAAAGAGGAATAAACATAATCACCGTCACTATAAGTTTTTTTCCCTCTTATCCAGTAGCCAACAATTCTACCATCTGTTAAATAAACATAACTAGAATTCGGAGTTCTTAGTGGATAAAATTCTGAATCTGAATTTACTACTTCTAAATCAATATAATCGTTTTCTTCAATTATTTCTGACCCACCACTGTCTGCAAATACTGGAATTGAAATAGTCAAAAATAATAATATTAAAGATATTTGACCTATAAATTTTTTCATCATTGACCTCTCCTTGATTTCAACAAAAAAATCTCGTTATCCATTTAACAATTTACTATATAGTTAAACATTTCCTTTTGCCTCCTTTTATACAATTTAATTACCCTTTATTAAATATATTAATCATTATTTTAAATATACAATATTATAAGATTTTTTTATAATACCTATTTCCAGTAAATCTATGCACAATAAAAAAACTCCCCTAAGGAAGTTTTATTAATCTTCGTTTGAATGTGCAATTCTTGCAGCTGCGGCGGCAGCTATTGCTGCTACTATATCATCGGCAAATGTCGTAACTTTATCTGTTCTCTTTTTCTTATCTAATTCGTCAATTACACCGATTTTAATCTTGTCTAAATAACCAAAATTTGTAAGACCAATTGTGCCATACATGTTGATAATACCAAGAGTTAATACTTCATCTATTCCATATAGGCCTTCATCATCATAAATAATTGATTGCAATGGCTCAGGAAGCATCTTCTTTTCACACAATTCATCGATTGTTAGCCCAGTTAATATTGCATGGATAGATTCTCTTTTGTATAAAACTTTTTTGACATTCTCTAAGCATCTGTCAAGTTCTAAATTAGGAATATATGGTTTTTGCAATTCTTGAACTATGATAGCAATATCTTCAAGTTCCACACCAAATTCTCTCAATTTTTCAACTGTAAATTCGTATAATTCTTCTGTATTGTATTTATACATCACGACCTCCTATTATTTGTCATATTCCTTCTATTTCTCATATATCTTTGTTTTTTCAATAATTTTTTCCTCGAAATTTTTATGCTAAAACCATATATTATCCCCGGTAAAATAGCAGAAACAGCAAAACTTATTACATTATAATCTATACCTAAAACTTTGATTGCATAAACTTGAGGCATCAAGAAGAATTCTACTGGGAATTTCCAGAAAGTTGAACCCACTGGTGAATCAAAAAAATCCATCCCCATTCCTATAAAACCAAATGCAAAAAGTATCATTCCTATTAAAAAAATTAAGTTACCTGCCAAAAAATCTAATGATTTAGAATTTTTCTTTGACATCCCCTTGCCCAAATTAAAATAGAGTAGGACTATCAAAAGTACAAAGATAATCTTAAATATCAAATTCCCATAGACTAAATTTCTCACGCTTTCGCTCAAGTTTATTACAAAAGAAATTGCAAAAACTATGGCTACTATTAAAATGTGAAAGATCAGTCCTCGCGTATTATTTCTCATAATTGCTCCTATTTCTCGATATACTTTTCGGCTTCTTTCGTATAATGTATGTCGTAGTTTTCATCTACCCAAATAATTCCAGAATTAGTCATATCTGCCATCTTTTCAATCTCTTCATCTGTGGAGTTAAATCCAGCAGTGGACAAAAAGTCAGCAAGAGATGAGTCTTCGTTAATTACAGTTAAAGATTTAACCCTATTAGCAGGCTCAAATGTATCAGGATCAATTATGTGACAATATCTTTTTCCATCAACTTCAAAAAATCTTTGGTAATCTCCACTCGTTACAGCAGAAACATTTCCCCTTAAATTCATCGCAACTAGCGCAGTATTATCGCTATTTAAATCGGGATTTTGAATTCCAACTTTAAAGGCATCCCTTCCATCGGCTGGTGATCCAATTATCTTAACATTTCCACCAGCAGATATAATCGCAGACTTAACTCCTCTGTCCTTAAGCTCATTTGCTACAATTTCAGTCGCATATCCTTTGGCTGTTGCTCCAAGATCTATTTCCATATTTTTTTCAAGATATACAGATTTATTTTCATCGTCTAGTTTTATTTTATCAATATTAGTGTACTCTCTCAAGTTTTCCAAATCTTCTGCATCTGGAAGATAAGTTCCCATCTTGGTGATAACTTCATCCTTACTGTTGCCCTTTTCATATAAATCTCTATAGTCGTTCCATATTGAAATTATAGGCCCAAGAGCAATGTTATTCTTATCAGAATAATTGTGATAATTATCTATAGATTCCTTTATAAGTTCATAGAGAACATCATCTACTTTAACTGGAACAGTTCCCGCACTTTCGTTAATAGTCTTTACATTTACAATATTTGGATAGCTTCTGTAATTGTCAAAAAGTTTAGAAAGCTCCGCAAATCTCTCTTCTGTATATTTTAAATTTTCTACTGCAAATTCCTCGTCATCAGAATATATAGCGACATCAACAACTGTGTCAAAAGTTTCAAAAAATTGAGCTGTATACTTTTCTACATCACTATTTTTTGCCACTTCTTTTTCTCCTTTGGCACATCCTGACATAAAAATTATAAGAAATGCCAAAAGAGCTACTTTTAATTTCTTCATTTAATCTCCTCTATAAAGCGCATAAATTTTATAAATCAATTATAAAATCTTTAAAATCTCTGTCTTGTATAATATTTATTCTCCTAAGTCTCTTTAAAGACTCTGGCAGATTCTTTGTAATTGTATTTTTGCCCTCATCTGATGTTACAGTAACTTTAAAGCCCTCTTCTTCTAAAAGAACTTCGCTCAAATCGTCATATTTTCCCTCTGGATAAGCAAATACATATGGCTCATAACCAGAAAGTTTTTTTAAAGCTTCTCGTTCCTTTTTAGCATCTTCTCTAAAGTCTTTGATGTATGTGTCTTCATCTTCAGTTTCTAATATTTTGGCAGTAGGCCTAAATTTAACATCTTTAAGCTCATATGATTGGTGCATCCAATAAGTGTGAGAGCCAAATTCAAATACATCTTTATAATTTTTCGCCTCATCACCAAAATGAGCATACATCTTTTTGTTATTTTCTGGATATTTTTCCCTTCCTATTAAAGAACCAATCGGAAAAATCGTAGCCACTTGGTCGTATTTTTTAAGAAGCGGATAGGCGTATTTTAAATTAGAACTGTATCCATCATCGAAAGTTATAAGTGCAATTTTATCTGGAAGTTCGGTCCCTTTATTTACATAGTCAATTATATCTTTAAATTTAACTGTCTTTATATCATTTGAATTTAGAAACTGTAAAAATTCTTCGAATTTCTCTGGCGTCACTATATATTCGTTGTCGGCATTTTCATCAATGTGGTGAAAAGTATAAATATAAAAACTCTTGTCATAAATCTCACCTTCTCCCTCTTTTGGATAAGATTTCTTGTCAATATATCTGCCGTAATCGCCCTTATTTGCATAAATTTTATCGAGCATTAAATTTCCAAGTGCATTTCTAAAATGAGAAGGATCGTAGAAAAATCTCGGATCATGCTCAAAGTGGGTTCCAGTAAAATCCCAAAAGTCTGTAATTTCAGATAATTTTTCGTAGTATTCTCTTACTTCCCTCTTATCGTATCTATTATTTTGCTCCTCATACATTGGAGTCAAAAGAAAAGTTATCTCTATATTATTTTTATCACATATATCTTTTATCTTTTTGACTGAGGCTATTGCATCATCAATGTGATTTAGTGGAATTTTCTCATTTGGAACATCAAATTTAAGATTTTCTTTATATTCATCTACACTTCCAATAAATTCGGTGTCGCGAGTTGTCTTGTCGTAAGATCCATTCTCGTGAAATACATCAAAATTTTGTTGAAGATATGAATTTTCATAAAAACTTTTTATCTTGTCAATTCCATATCTCGGTGTTGCAAATAAATATTTAGAATAAAAGGAAAATTTTCCCTCCCCACTCACGTCTGGATGAAGTAGATAATTTAAATCTTTTCTATCTTCGTGATACTTGCTCGCAGATGGAATCGAAAGTGGCATTATAAATGACTT
>JASBZH010000027.1 GCA_029983555.1 Peptoniphilus sp.
ACCATGGTCAACGTGTCCAATTGTTCCTATGTTAACATGGGGTTTAGTTCTTTCAAATTTTTCCTTGCTCATATTATTCCTCCAAGTTTATTCATATAGTCTCATAATACAATAAATATAAAATTTTTTCAACATATTAGGATTTTAAATTCTCTCTAACTTTCTTCTGACAAATGTGTTCATAAAATATGCTATAAATATTACTGATGAAAATTCAGCTACTATATAGCCATACCAAACTTCATTTATTGTAAAATATTTTAAAGCGAAATATGCAAATGGAATTAATATAATTATCTGTCTTAAAATTGAATCCAAAAGTGGCAATAGTCCGTTTCCAAAAGCTTGAAAAATTGATGCACCGACAATTGACATACCAGCAAAAATATATGAACATGCACATATTCTAAGCATAGGAACTCCAATTTCAAGCATATCGCCTGTTGCAGAAAATATTGAAAGTACTTCTTTTGGAAAAATGAAAATTAAAGCTGCCACTATTATTGTCATTACAATTACAACTTTAAATGCAAGCTTAATTGTTCCAAGTATTCTATCTTTATTTCGAGCTCCATAATTGTATGCAACTATAGGGACCATTCCGTTATTTAAACCAAATACTGGCATAAAGACAAAGGATTGAACTTTAAAATATGCACCGAGAGCTGCAACTGCAGACGTTGAAACTTTAGATAGCATTCCATTTAATATATAAATCGTAAAAGACTGAATTGTAAATGTAATTGTAGAAGGTACTCCTACTTTGAATATGTCTTTAATAATATTTAAAGTAGCGCTTGGCTTTTTAATAGTAAGTTCTTTATTAAATTTATACTGGAATAAAAATCCAAAGCATGCGCCGACTATTTGTCCAATAACTGTAGCTATTGCAGCGCCCATTACTCCCATTTCTGGAAATCCATATCTTCCAAATATAAATATTGGGTCAAGAATTATATTTAAAACTGCACCAATTAGCTGAGTCATCATTGTAAGGACTGACCTTCCCGTTGATTGAAGGACTCTTTCCATAAATATTTGAAGAAATATCCCTAGAGAAAGGCCCATTACGATTCTAAGATACTGCACTCCATAGGTTATAATTTGAGCCTCAGTCGTCTGTGAGTTTAAATAAATTGTTGGCAAAATCCTTGAAAGTATAAAAAATGTAAGTGAATATATAATCGCTAAAAATAATCCGTTTTCTGCCACAAGATTTGCCTCATCAAATCTCTTTTCACCCAAATGTTTAGATATGAGGGCGTTCATGCCGACTCCTGTTCCAACGGCAATTCCAACCATTATATTTTGTATGGGAAAGGCAATTGAAATTGCAGAAAATGCAGCCTCGTTAATTTTTCCAATATAAAATGAATCCACCAAGTTATATAGCGATTGAATCATCATCGATATAACCATTGGAAATGAAACTTGAAATAGGAGTTTTTTTATAGGCATAACTCCCAATTTATTTTCTTCTACATTCAATTTATCACCTCGATTAAGATACTATTATATATGATAAAACTTACTTTTAAAAGCAGTATTACAATTTATGAGACTTTATACCTTTTAGTTTTAATGATAAAATAAAGTTAATTAGATGGATTAGTGGGTAGAATAATTTTAATGAGGTGATTAAATGAAATTATTAATTACGAGTAAAATCCCTAAAGAGATATTAGAAGATTTAGAAAATCATTTCGAAATAACCATCCATGACTCAGAAGTTCCTTTGACTCACGATGAGATAAAGGAAAAAATTGTAGGTCATGATGCTCTACTTTGTCCACTTTCAGATAAAATCGATAAGGACATTATAGATGCAGCTAAAGATCTTAAGATAATCGCAAATTATGGAGCAGGATTTGACAATATTGACGCAGAATATGCTGCTACAAAAAATATCGTCGTAACTAACGCTCCAGCTCCTTCTTCTGCAATTTCAACTGCAGAGCTTGCCTTTGCCCTTATGATTTCAGCTGCTAGAAATATTGTGTCTGGAGATAAGCTTTTAAGACAGGGTGAATTCTATGGATGGAGACCAACTTTCTATTTGGGAAGTGAGCTCTACGGCAAAACTCTTGGAATAATTGGGCTTGGAAATATTGGAAAGAATTTGGCTAAGAGAGCAAAAGCCTTTGGCATGAATGTAATATACTATTCAAGAACTAGAAAAGATGATTTTGAAAAGGAATATGATATTGAATACAAAGACAAAGACTCAGTTATAAAGGATTCTGACTTTTTGAGCCTTCACACTGCATATGTGCCAGAACTTCACCACATGATTTCGACTAAAGAATTTGAAATGATGAAGGAAAGTGCAATTTTAATAAATGCATCTAGGGGCCCAGTTGTAGATGAGGAAGCACTCGCAGAAGCAGTAATTCAAAAAAAAATTGCAGGAGCTGCACTTGACGTTTATGAATTTGAACCAAAAGTAAATGATAAATTGTTAGTTCTTGACAATGTAATTTTATCGCCTCATCTAGGAAATGCAACTTATGAAGCGCGCATGGAGATGGGCGAAAGCGCAAGAGACAATTTAATTGAATTTAAAGAAAATAAGACACCAAAAAACAAAGTTAATTAGACAGTGAGGATGAAAATGATAAAATATTACACTCCACAAAATATGGATGTTTGGTCAGGAAGAGTTGACGACGAAGAAGATTATGAATCTTACAGATGGCACCAATGGGTTAAGCCAATTGATTTAAATGCTGAAGACAATGAAGTCTTTGACGGCGAAATTGGATTTGGAATTTTGGGATTTGAATCAGACCAAGGTATCGAACTAAATAAAGGTAGATTTGGAGCTGCCAACGGTCCAAACTCAATAAGAAAAGAACTTACTAAACTACCTTGTCACTTCCAACAAGAAGTAAAAATATTTGACTGCGGAAATGTGACAAGTAAATTTACAACACTTGAAGATGGACAAGCTGAACTTGCAAATGCTGTAGAAAAAATACTAGATTTAAATCTATTTCCTATAGTTTTGGGAGGCGGACACGAGACTGCCTTTGGTCACTATATGGGACTTAGCCAATTTGCAAATAAAAACAATATGCAAGGTCCAGGAATATTAAACTTTGATGCTCACTTCGACCTAAGACCATATTCAGATGGTCAGGGCACAAGTGGAACAATGTTTAAACAGATTGCCGATTACAACAAGGAAAAAGGCGAAGACTACAACTACTTTGTACTTGGAATACAAAAACACTCCAATACTCAGTCACTATTTAGAACTGCAGATGAACTTGGAGCAGACTATATTCTTGGAAAGGAAATTGTAAACGGAGATTACGAAGAGATTGTGCATAAAGTTGATAAATACTTGGCAAAACTCGACAGGGTTTATGTGACAATTTGTATGGACTGCTTTGCATCTTGCTTCGCACCGGGAGTATCTGCACCACAGGCAATAGGCCTTGAACCTGAAAGAGTGCTTTTGATTTTAAAACACATATTTAAATCAGGAAAGCCAATGGCATTTGATATTGCAGAAACATCTCCTAGATTTGATCACGATTCTGTAACAGCAAACTTAGCATCAATACTAATATTTACAGTAGTAAGAGCCATTGCAGAAGATCCAAAACTTTTTAATCCCAAAAATAGATTCGAAAATTTAAAATAATTTTTAGATTTAAGTAGTTAAGAAAAATCTTAACTACTTTTTTATTTTAACTTGGTTCTTAATAATTAAAAATAATAGACAAAAATTAAACTTACTCTCCAATATCTATATTTATATACTATAATTGTATTGGAGGTATTCTATGACTGAGACTCTCACTTTAATTTTATTTATTTCAATTTTACTTATAAATGTTTTTATTAAAAAACCAATTTACTTTGCTCTTATAATAAATCTGCTTCTACTTTGTTTTTATGCAAAACACAAAAAGTATTCAAATAAAGAGATAAAAGAAATGATACTTCTTGGAATAAAAGACATTAAAATGATACTAATCGTTTTTGCATTAATTGGTATGATTACTGGAATATGGCGACTTTCAGGGACTTTATCTTACATAATTTATTATGGAGTTAGATTTATCAAAAAAGACTTTTTCTATGTTGGAATTTTTCTATTTAACACTGCAATTTCTTTTTTGACTGGCACAAGCTTTGGCACAGCTTCAACTGCAGGAATAATTTCTATGTCAATCGCAAAGGCTATGGGTTTTAATCCAATTATTTCTGGAGGCGCAATTATTTCTGGCTGTTTTTTTGGCGACAGATCTTCTCCACTTTCAACTTCTGCACTTTTAGTCGCAACTCTAACAGAAACTGAACTTATAGACAATTTAAAAAACATGTTTAAGACTGCTGTAGTTCCATTTATTTTAACAATAATAACTTATCAGCTCTTTAACAGAAATGTCGACATAAATTTAAATACACAAAGCATAAATTCCATCGCAGAGATTTATAATTTTAATTTGGTGTTGTTACTTCCAACAATTATGATTATAGTCTTCTCGATAATTAAAATTCCGCTAATTAAAACCTTAATCGCATCAATTCTTCTTTCTATTGTCTTAGCCGTGACTGTTCAAGGTTCAAATTTTTTGGAAATTGTAAATGCACTAATCTTTGGTTTTAAAACTGACTCACTTGCTGGTGAACTTCTAAACGGCGGCGGTTTTATTTCCATGATAAATATGCACATAATCGTCGGAATTTCTTCTACTTACTTTGGATTTTTTAAACACACAGAAATTTTAAATCCAATAAGATTTTATGTTGATAATCTATTTAAAAAATTTTCTCCAATGCTTGTTATGATTTTTGTAAGTATTGTAATTTCTACTTTTAGTTCCAATCAAACTCTAAGTGTCATGCTGACATATGAAATGGCTAGAAAAAATATTAAAAATAATTCAGACCTTGCACTGTATCTGGAAAACTCTGCGATACTTACTGCCGCATACATTCCATGGAACATTGCAGGAAGAACGCCAGTTGAAATGATTGGTGCGCCAGTTTTAAGTTTAGCTGCAACATTCTATCTTCACTACATCATAATTGTAAATACAATAATCACAAGTTATAAATTCCACAAAAATAAGACCTAAGCTCCTGCCTAGGTCTTACTTTTATTTTTCTATATTTTTCATATTTTTTACTGAACATGAATGACTGCACGCATCGCAGCCACATCCACATCCTTTAGTCTTTCTAATCTTTTTAATCGCCAAAGCCACAATAGCTATTATTATTAAAGCGAGTATTATATCAATTGTGTTCATAACCTATACTTTCGCCCTTCCTTTCTTTTTGTCTAGCCTCTTTAGCTTTATCTTTTCTAAATAATAGATAGACATATACAAAGAATATTACAAGCGCGATGGCTGTTGTAAAAGTAAAGCTTTCTCCATTTAAAATCAAACCAAATTGGTAAATCATAAATACAAGTGTGTAGGAATATATCAATAGATAACTTATAGCAAATCTAAACCACTTTTTAGAACCCATCTCTTCTCTTATTGCTCCAATTGCAGCAAAGCAAGGAAGAGTTAATTGGTTAAATGCCACAAATGTAAATGCAGACAATTTTGTAAAGTTTGCTGCTACAAAGTTTGATAGTGTTGCACTTCCAGCTTCAACTTCACCAAGGCCTGCAACAACTCCATAAGTTCCAACTACAACTTCTTTGGCAACAAGTCCAAGCACAGTTGAAATAGACGCCATCCAATTTCCAAATCCAAGAGGTTTAAATATTGGTGCGATGAAGTTTCCTATTGCAGCTAAAAGTGAATTATTAGGATCTGCATTAAAGTCCATAAATGTTCCATTTACTGAAATATTTGTCAAGAACCACACAACTACAGTTGCAACTAAAATTATAGTTCCAGCTTTTACAACGAAAGCCTTGCATCTAAACCATGTTGCCTTTAAGACATTTTTAGCTGATGGCAAGTGGTATTCAGGAAGTTCCATTACAAATGGAGCTGGATCTCCACTAAAGTGTTTAGTCTTCTTTAAAATAATTCCAGACATAACAACTGCTATAATTCCTATGAAGTACCAAAGTGGTGCATACCACCAAGTTCCTCCAAGAAAAGCTGCAAACATCGCCAAAATATCTAGCTTTGCTCCGCATGGCATAAAAGATGCATTCATAATAGTCATCCTTCTGTCGTTGTCGGATTCAATTGTCCTTGTCGCCATAATTGCAGGAACAGAACATCCAGTTCCCATCAAAATTGGAATAAATGATTTGCCTGAAAGCCCGAATTTTCTAAATATTCTATCGAGAATAAAAGCTATTCTTGACATATATCCAATATCTTCCAAAATTGAAATAAATAAAAATAGTGTAGCAATTACTGGCAAAAATCCTAGGACTGCACCAACTCCACCGATTATTCCGTTTACAATAAGTGAAGTGATTGCATCAGATGCCCCAAGGCCAATTAGGAAGTTTTCAGCTCCTCCACCTACTATCTCGCCAAACAAAACGTCGTTAGTCCAATCAGTTACAGGACCTCCCACAATATTAATTGCCAAAATATAAACGAGAGTTATTATTGCAGCAAAAACAGGTATCGCCAAAAATCTATTGGTAACGACTTTATCGATTTTATCAGAAGTAGTCATTCCACTTCTTCCCTTTTTGACAGTGTCACTCGTTATGCTCGTAACATAAGTGTATCTCTCGTCTGTAATAATGCCTTCGGTGTCGTCGTCAAATTTCTCTTCTGACTCTTCAATTATTTCTCTTAATCTGTCACCTTCTCTTGCATACAGTGGATATTCTTCAACTATTTTTTCGTCCTCTTCATAAAGTTTAACGGCAATCCATCTCTTTGCAGGATTATCTTTTAGAATGCTAAAATCTTCAATCTCGTTTATATAAGATTCAACTGTATCAGAAAATTTTGAATTTGGTATTTCTTTTTCACTTACAGCCTTCTTAGCAGCCTCAATTAATGCATCGACATTTTCGTTTCTAAGTGCAGAAATTTCTACAACTTCACAGTTCAACCTCTCTGCAAGAGTAGCAGTGTCTATAACATCTTTATTTTTTCTGACAACATCCATCATGTTTAGGGCCAAAACTAGAGGTATACCAAGTTCAGCAAGTTGAGTTGCAAGATATAAATTTCTCTCGATATTATTTGCATCGATTACATCGATTATTGCATCTGGTCTCTCGTTTACTAAAAAATCACGAGAAACAACTTCCTCCAAAGTATATGGAGAAAGAGAATAAATTCCTGGAAGGTCGGTAAAATAAACTTCCTTGTCTTTTTTATACTTTCCAGTCTTCTTTTCAACAGTTACTCCAGGCCAGTTTCCTACATATTGGTTTGAACCCGTCAAATTGTTAAAAAGTGTTGACTTCCCGCTGTTTGGATTTCCCGCGAGAGCGATATTAATTTTCATGTTTCACCTACTTTTCAATTTCCTCTATCTCAATAAGTTCCGCATCTTCTTTTCTTATTGAAAGTTCATAATTTCTTATGTTAATTTGGACAGGATCTCCAAGTGGAGCTACCTTTGTTATGTAAATTTCAGAATTTTTGGTAATGCCCATATCCATTATTCTTCTCTTCAAAGGTCCCTTGCCCTTTATCTTTTTTATAATGTAATACTTACCAACTTCAGCATCTCTTAAAGTCAATCGTCACATCTCCTCAACAATAATTTTTTTTGCAATATCTTTTCCAATTGCAACTCTTGAATCTTTGATAGAAACAATTAAATTTCCATCATTCTCATTGACAACTTTTATAACTGCTCCCTTAATAAAACCCAAATTAGAAAGGTGAGACTCGGTCATCGCACTAGATTTAAGCGGTTTTATCTTAAAAATTTTAAAATACACATCTTTCGGTGCCATAACTAAACTTAGCAAAAAATTCACCTCAAATCATTTAGAATTTGACATCCATTATCAACTACTTATTATTATAACACTTATATTTATAAAATAAAGCTTATTGATAAAATTTTTCATTTAATTTCTAAATAATTACTTTCTTTTATTAAAAAAATATAAAATTAAACTTTAAAAATCATAATTTGCAGCTTGAAATTTAAATTTTAAAATCAAAATGCAAATTTTCTGAAATTAAAAATCCTTGACTTATGCCAAGGACTTTTAAACTTTATTCAATTTTCGATTTTCTTACCAACTAAGATTGTGCTAAGGATACAAATTATCATCATCACTGAAATTATAATATTATCTTTTTCCACATAACCATTTCTCAAATAAAAAGATAGGTTAAATAAAATTAAAAAGATTGTAGTGATTGAAATTCCAGTAATGTTTTGTGAATTCATTAAATCACCTTTTCTCAAGTTCTTCCCTTAACTTCCTATTAACTTAACACAACTGATTGTAAATATCAACTATAATATTTAAATATCTTTTGCGTAAAAATAAAGCAAATTATTTAAAGAATAACTGCAACAAAATTTACTTTGAAATTTTATTACTTTTTTATATTACCCAAAATTTTTTTATTAATCACAAAATTTGAAATAAAAAAGACTAAAGCTATAAAGCTTAAGTCTTAAAAAAATTATTTATGTGCTTCAATATATTGTTCAAAAGTCCTGTTTGGATTAGTTAACCAATTAGAATATTTTTCAGCTGCAACATCATCATAATATTTTTCGTTGAAGTTTTTATAAGGATCTTTGTCGCTATTAGTTAAATAAACTGTGTTTGTCTCATCTTCCCACTTGACGTCTAAGTTTAAATAATCAGCTATATATCTTAGGGGAACCATTGATCGATTGTTTTTAATCTCTGGAGCAACATCAGATCTAAAAGTTCCTTCACTTATAACTCCAACTGGATATCCAAAATACATTGAGAGTCCAAGCTGATCATAAGGTGCCCTAACATAAAATGAAGCTGGAGCTGGTCCCTTTGGCTCGTTATATCTAATTTCAGCGCCAAGCTCTTCAGCTATAAATCTAATTGGAACCATAGTCCTATTGTCCTTTATATAACACTCAACATCAGAATTAATTTCCTTGCCATTTACATTTATCTTTACACCATCTGCAAATACATTAGAAAAAAGCATAAATCCTGTAATACATGCCAAAACTAAACCTAGTTTTAAATTTTTTCTCATAAAATTAATATCTCCTTTCAAATTAAAAATAATCTTCACGATCTCTTCCAAAGAGAAGATTTTGTCTTTCTTCCAAAATCTTTTTCTTTTCCTCTAGTTCCTTAAAAAGTTCCGCGTTCTCTTCTCTTATATCTTCATTATCAGATAAATTTCTAATTATCTCATCTTGAATATCTATAATTGATTTTTGAAGATTTCTAGTAGTAACTAGATTCTTAGAAATATTCTCTTGTCTTTCTTCCATTATATCAGAAATTTCAGAAATTTTATCTTCTGCTAGTCCAATTAAATATTCTCTTTCAGTTCTAATTCTCTCGATTCTTGCCTTTACTTTCTCAGTTCTAAACACTAATTCTGGATAGGCATCGATAATTCTCTTGTGAAAAACTGACTTGTTCTCTAATAAATACCTTACTTCCTTTGCAATGGCCTCGCTCTTGTCTTTTTCTGAACTTTCCACCTTTTCTTTTAAAAGAGCAATTATAAAGTGAGAAAAAACATAATCTGTCGCCATTACAACTAATATTACTATGCTAACTATTTTAAGCTTCTCTTCGCCAAAACTATTAATATAAATTGAAATTACAGGATTAAAAACTTTGTCGATAAACATTCCGCCAATTCCAAAGAGTATCAAATTTCCAATCCAAACTCTCCCATGTATATTCATCGGTTTCTCAGAATAGTCCCACCACCTGGCATGAAACCTCTTTTCCAAAAAATAACTAGTAAAATATTCAATTGCACCACATGCAAAAAATGAAATCAAAAAGCTCGCTGCAAAAGAAGAATCATATTTAGAAAATAAATTTGAAATTATAGTGACAGCTACAGCTCCCCATCCATAAATTGGACAATAAGGTCCAATTAAAAATCCTCTATTTATAAATCTTCCGTACTGAAAATATTTCAAAATAACTTCTGTAATCCATCCCGCTACAGAATAAATAAAAAATATTAAAACTAAATTATAAAAAAATAAACTATACATAACTACCTCTATTTAAATTGTTCTACTATATTATACCATTTTAAAACATCTGCAGAATCACCATTTTAATTAAGTTAAAAGAAATTTATATTTTCTACTTTATGAACAAGTTTTAACTTATAAAATAGAAATATAGATTCATCTTGTTACTCAGATAAAATAAAAAAGTAAATTTAAATTGTGATATAATTTCTTTAACAAGTATATGATTTAAAAAATATGGGAGGTAAAAATGAGTTTTATACCAGATTACGATGAAGCCTTAGAAATATTAAAAAAATATAATAAAGAACCATTCCACATAACCCACGGCAAAACCGTCGGTGAAGTGATGGGATATTTTGCAAAAAAATACGACCCCGAAAACGTAGAATACTGGAGAGTTGTTGGACTTTTACACGATCTTGACTTTGAAATGTATCCAGAAGAACACTGTGTTAAACAAGTAGAACTAATGAAAAACGAAAATATTGACGATAGAATAATAAATTCAACAATTTCTCACGGCTATAGCCACTCAGATTCAACAGTAAAACCAGAACACATAATGGAAAAAATTCTATATACTGTCGATGAACTGACAGGAATTATCTGGGCAGCGGCGCTTATGAGACCATCAAAATCTGTACAAGATATGAACCTAAAATCTGTCAAAAAGAAATTTAAGGACAAAAAATTTGCCGCAGGATGTAATAGGGACATAATAAAAGAAGGCGCCGAAAATTTAGATTGGGACATGAACTTCTTATTGACAGAAACTCTAGAAGCAATGAAAGCAACGGAAGAAAACTATATGTCTTAATATAGATATAAATTTAATTCTATAAAAGAAGGGCAAAATGCAATACATTACAAACTATGAATCGATGATAGGAACAATAACACTTGCATCTGATGGAGAAAACTTAACTGGACTTTGGATAAAAAATCAAAAGTACTTCGCCAAAACGCTTGAAAAAGAATACAAAGAAAATGATAACCTAGAAATATTTAAAGACACAAAAAAGTGGCTAAATGAATACTTTGCTGGCACAAAACCAAACCCACTCGATTTAAAACTAAAACCAAGTGGAACAGAATTTCAAAAACTAATTTGGCAAATACTTTTAACAATTCCTTACGGAGAAGTGACAACCTATAAGGAGATTGCAGAAAAGGTTGAAAAAATAAATAAAAAAAGGACGTCTCCAAGAGCAGTCGGAGGAGCAATTGGTAAAAATCAAATATCGATAATAATACCTTGCCACAGAGTCGTCGGCAAAAACAAAAAACTTACAGGTTACGCAGGTGGAATCGATAAAAAGATAAAACTGCTAGAACATGAAGGTGTGAATTTAGACGGATATAAATAAATCATCTATAGTAATTGAATATAAACATACCCACCGCGTCATACCGAGCGCAGTCGAGGTATCTTGAACTCGTAGAGAGAAAGCTTAAGCCTATAATCTTCTTAATTTAAGAATAAACCCAGGCAGTCTAGAGTAGTTATTAACTCTATACACCGTCATCCAAAGCGAGCGCAGCGAGCCGAAGGATCTGGAATTTATGGAGCAAATACTTAAATCTAAGAATATACTTATTCACGAAAATTATAATAATAAGTTAATACTTAAATTAACCTTGTAACTCCAACACAACAGGATTCTTCTCCCTTACGGATACACAGCGACTTCAGAAATTTTATCAAACTCTCTTTCGTTTAGAATTACGGAACCTAGACATTGTAATTATATTAAAAACCAGGGCTAACCCTGGTTTTCACGCATTTTTAAGCTCTCTTTCAAGTTTCTTTCTAATACCTTCCAAATTATCCTGGAGATCTTCTAAATTTCTTATATTAGACTTGATCTTCGATTGAGTGCTAATATCAAAAATAATATTGTCGAAAAATAAATCAAAAACTTTTCCTGGACTAGAACTGTTTTTAACTTTGCCAAGCTTAATATCGACATCATCAAGTTCTTTCTTTAAATCTTTTAAATCATCTTCTAACTCTTTCATTTGGTCTTCGGCCTTTTCTATTTTGCCAAACTTAATTGCACTTGATAAAAATTTTCCACCACCAAAAGTGTCCCAAATCCCCCATCTTCTGGCAGATTTTAGATTGTCTAGTGCTTTATCTACTCTTTTATCAGCCTTATCAAGAGCATCAAGTGCCTCTTGAAGTTCTTTTTTATAATCCATAATTTCCTCCTTTAATAATTTCAAAAAATCATAAACGTTAGATATTAGAAAATATGTAGCAATCTTTTTATTGTATTAAACTTATCTATAAAATTTAAAATAATTATTAATAATTAACAGTAATTTATAAATTAATTATAACATAATAAAAATGAACAAAAAAACAGGGACAAAATCCCTGCTTAAATTCAATAATTAATTATTACATCACATATTTTCTTTATAATTTTTAAATTCTTCTTTTATTCCATTTAAAATATTTTTATCTTCCAAATCTATTACAGTTGCCGATAGAATTTTCGCTGCGTTTAATATACATCTGTGCGCATCTTCGCTCTTGCCATACTCCAAAAATGTGTCAGAGTGTGATGATGTTCCATCTGGTACGAATTGCACTCTTATACAAGCCCCTGGGATAATGTATGTTACATTTCCAAAATCTGTCGACCCAGTTTTCTCTCTTGCCGGTTTTATATTGTCGGCATTTATAAGCTCTGCATTATTCATTAATAGTTCATTTAATTTATATACTGGCACTTTACTTTCGAGCCTCTTTATCTCTTCAATTTCATATTCTGTCTCTGTCATTAGAGCTGCACCTTTTATTATCTTTTCAAATCTAGAAACTACTGTGTCTAAATATTTTGAATTATAGGACCTAAGGTCAAATTCTCCAACAGCTCTATCTGGCACTACATTTGCTGGTCCAGGCAATTCTAAAATTGTGTAATGCATTCTAGTATCTTCTTTTACATGCTCTCTTAAAAATTCTACTCCCTGAAATGCAAGCATCAATGCGTCTAGTGCTGAACGGCCCTCTTCAGGTTTAAGTGCAGAGTGTGAATTTTTGCCTTTATATATTACTTTTAAAGACTCCATTGCCATTGATTTTACATCAACCTGAGTGGCAGGTCCTCCGTGCATCATAAGTGCTATATCCAGTTCTTTTATATAACCTTCTTCAAGCATCTTGATTTTTCCGCCACCTCCCTCTTCTCCAGGAGTCCCATAGACAATTAAATTAAAAGGAAGTCCTAATTTTTTAAGTGCAACTGCTGAAGCAACTATAGCTGGCCCTTGCATTTGATGACCACAGCCATGCCCAATAGGTAGTGCATCGTATTCGCACAAAAGCCCGATATTAATATCGCTTTTTGTTTTACTTTTATATACAGCCCTAAAAGCCGTGTCTAATTTTCCAAGTCCTCTTTCTACTTCAAATCCATTTTTTTCGAGATAATCTTCCAAAAGTTTTGAGGCAAATCTTTCTTCAAAACGCAATTCAGGATTGTCATAAATTTTATCTGACATCTCAAATAAAATATCTTTTTGTTCATCTATATATTTAAAAACTTCTTCTTTCAATTAGTCCTCCATTATACATAATTTATTAAATTTGTTCCCATCATAATTAAGCTTCCTAAAACAATCCAAACTCCAAAAATTTTTCCCATAAAAATCATCCACTTGTCGTAAGGAATGTCAGTTGCACCTAATATACCCATAAGTGCAGTAGACGTAGGTAAAACATAGTTACAAAATCCATCGCCAAAGTTAAATGCAAGTACTGCTGTCTGCCTAGATATTCCAATTGTATCTGAAAGCGGTGCAAATATTGGCATTACCGCAGCCGCTTGTCCAGAACCTGAAGTTACAAACATATTGACTACAAGATTTGCAATAAACATAAGAGGCGCTTTTAATATTTGTGGAAACACATTTATTACATTAGTAAGACCATATATAGAGGTGTCCATGATTTGTCCTGCATCAAGTATTCCTGATACAGTTCTTGCAAAACCTATTATCAAAGCTGCACCGACCATTTTTCTCGCACCTTCAACAAAATAGTTTGCAATTTCAGATGGAGCAAATCCTGCTATAATTCCTGCTACAAGAGCGAGCCAAACAAATACTGCTGCTGTATTATTCATCTTCCAACCAAGCTTTATTCCTCCAAAGACAATTATTCCTAAAGCTGCAAAAAGTGATACTATAACTAACCACTTTCTTGCGTCCATGTCTTGTTCAAAATCACTATTTTCATCCATTGCAAAATCTCTATTTTTATCAATTTCATACATAGGACTTAGCTCGGGATTTTCTTTAATTTTTTTTGCATAACTTATTAGTAGTATATTAGTTACTATATAAAATGCAACAAAACTAAATACTCTATATCCCAAACCAGAATATGGTGCAAGCTCTGCTATCTCTTGAGCCACAATAGTCGTATTTACATTTAAAGTTCCTGTAGAAAACCCGACTGCTCCACCAAGTAGAATAATTGCAGCGCCGACAATAGAGTCATAGCCAAGAGCCAAAGAAAACATAACCATTATTGGAGCAAAACCTATAAAAGTATTTACGCCTTGAGTCGTACAAATAAGTCCAAAAATTAAAGTCAATATTGAAATAAACACATACTCTTTGTCCCTTGTTTTCTTAGAAACAAGTCCAATTAAAGATTGCAACGCTCCACTTCTAGTTATGATATTAAAAGCAGCTCCCGAAAATAAAATAACGCAAATAAGTACAGCACTCTTTTCAAAACCATCAATCGCAATAGTAAATATATTTAATGGGTTTACAAAAGTTTTTTCTATGTACTTAAAGCTACTCGGATCAATTACTTCCATTCCCAAACTATTTTCAACTCTTGTATATTCTCCAGACGGTATAATCCAACTTAAAACAACCGCCGCCAGAATAATAATCATCAAAATTACAAGAGTGTGAGGCATTTTCTTTCTCTTTTTTTCGCTAACGTTTTCTTTCATTTTGTTTTCCTCCTTTATCTGATTAAAGTATACCATTGTTTATACTATTAGTAAAATTCATATTTATTATAATTAATATAACTATAATTTATATAAAGGATGGATTATATGGACACAAAAAATTATGAATATATAATAACCACAGCAGAATATGGAAATATATCTAACGCTGCCAAAGCTCTTTACATAACTCAACCAGCTCTATCTAAGGCAATAATGAAAATAGAAGAAAACTTAAATGTAAAAATATTTGAAAAGAAAAAAGGAAAACTGACTCCAACTTCAGCTGGAAAAATACTTATAAAATCTGGTGCAGAAATACTAAATATCGAAAAAAACTATAAATACGAATTAGATGAAATAAATAACTGCGAAAGAGGTGCTCTTTCTGTATCAATTACTCCTACAAGAGATTTATACATATTGCCTATAGTGTTGCCAGAATTCAGAAAAATCTTTCCTTATTTTGACATAGAAATTAACGAAAAGGGAATAGACGCAATTGAAGAGTCTCTTCTAAATAAGGAGTCAAAAATCGGAATGTATATAACTGATACTTTTAATAAAAATTTGCAATACGAAGTCCTACAACAAGAGGAAATATTAATATGCCTATCTAAAAACTCCAAATATTTAAAATATGTCGAAAATAAAAAAGGGTTCAAATTCCCATGGATTGATCTAAGAGTACTTAAAAACGAAATATTTTTTATAAGTAATCCCTACAAAGCAAAACTCGGTCGCTTTGCAAATATCTATTTTGAAGAATACAATATAAAACCCAAAACAATGATAATAAAAAATATGGAGACGAGATTATCTTTGGCATCAATAGGAGAAGGCATCACATTTTCATATGAAATAGGAAGTACATTTTCTAAAAAGAACAACAAAAATTTAGTTTTCTTATCAGTTGGAAAAGAGAAAAAAACAAGTAAATTTGTGGTTTCTTATCTGAAAGATTTAAAATTAAACACGGCGTATAGAAAATTTGTAGAGATAACGAAAGAGCAATTTAGATAAATAAAAAAGGAGATGTCTCCATCTCCTCAAATCATTAATTTTTTATAAAATTATTCTACTTCAAATCCGTGTGCGCTATCTATTTTGATATTTGAGTTGTAGAATTCTTCAAGTCCCTTTACTGCGTAGTATACGTCTTTTGCTCCACCTGTTTCGTAGTTTGAGTGCATTGCTATTTGTGCAAGTCCCATGTCTACTGCGTGAAGTGATACTTGTGTGTTTGAAAGGTTACCAAGTGTACTTCCACCCATTATATTGCTCTTGTTTGCAAAGTTTTGATAAGGTACATCGGCTTTTTCTAATATTGTTTTAAATACTGCTTGGCTAAATGCGTCAGATGTGTATTTTTGATTAGCCGCTTCTTTTATTACGATTCCGCCATTCATATATGTTCTGTTTTCTTCGTCATATTTTTCTTTATGATTTGGATGAAGGGCATGAGCATTGTCACATGATACTAAGAAACTCTTGCTAATTGCTCTAAAGTAGTCTTCTTCTTCGTATCCAAGGTTGTTATTTATTCTCTTTAACACGTCGTGTAAGAATGTTGACATTGCACCTTGTTTTGTATTTGATCCTACTTCTTCATTGTCAAAGCATGCATATACGTTAATAGCTTTGTCATTTTTAGCTGCTATAAATGCTTTCATCGCTGAGAATGCACATTCTAAGTCGTCAAGCTTTGGTGTAGATATAAATTCATTTTCTACTCCCCAAATTTTTCCCTCTTGTCTATTTACTAGGAATAAATCTTTTGCAATAATGTCTTCTTCTGCTACTCCCATTTCGTCTGCAATCATCTTGTCATAAGCGCCTTTTTCTAGTTCTCCTGCTGAAAATAGTGGACAAAGGTCAACTTGTCTGTCAAATTTATAGCCGTCATTCATATCCCTATTAAAGTGAATTGGTTGGTTTGGTATAAGCAATATATCTTTGTCGATATATAGTAGTTTTGATTCTACTTTGTCTTTATTTTTAACTAAAACTCTTCCCGCAAGTGTAAGAGGCTTATCTAGCCATGTTGAGTCAATAACTCCACCGTAGCTTTCTACATTTAGTCTCAAATAGTCATCTGGACCTTCTAATTCTGGCACACTCTTTACTTTATATGTTGGAGAGTCAGAATGTGCTGCAGTCATTTGGAAGTGATAATCTGTAAGGTCACTACCTATTTTAAATGCAATTAAACTTGAGCCGTTTCTTGTTGTGTAGTAAGCTTTTCTCTTTTCAAGTTTCCACTCTTCGCCTTCGTTAAGGTAAGTGTAACCTGCCTCTTCCATATAATTTTTTATATTTTCGATTGAGTGGAACATACTTCCACTTTTTCTATTAAATTCTATTAATTCTTCTGCTAATTTTATATATTCCATTTTTACACCTCTATTTTACTTTTACCTATTTTCTTAATTATTAAAACAAAAGAGCCGGAAAACCGACTCTTTAAATTTTTTATTTATCTAATCCAAGTTTTTTGTCTTCACGTGCTCTAAGCATTGGAAGAATCATACCAAGTGCTATAAGTACCACTGGTGTAATGATATTAAGCATTAATTGGAATGGATCGTCTGAATAAATTCCTAGTAAACAGCAAGCTGCTGTTACGAAGAAACACCAACCTCCAAAGAATAGTGCAACTCCATTTCCCTTGACAAATTTGTATTCTCTTGGAAACTCTTCTGATTTTTTTCTAAGTGCAAGATATGCAACGAATACCCATAGGTAACGAAGTGGCATTACTATTGAGTTTAGTTTTGTAAGTTGTCTTAATACTGCTGCAGCTCCTGGCGCTACAATTTGTGCAACTATAATAGCTCCACAAAGTACAACTACAAGTTTAATACCATTTGTAAAAGCTCCATATTTATTCTTTTTAAGTAGCTTTCTTGGAATAAATTGGTTAGCTCTATCGTCTTCTAGAAGCATTCTAAGTGGCGCATCTATACTAACAACTAGAGTTGAGAATTGCCCAATCATGTTGCAAAGCGCATAGATGATTAAAAGTGTATTTCCAATTCCATAATATTCACCTAGTTGTTGGAAAGCTAAATAAGCTCCGTTAGCAAGATATGAGTCAAATGCATCTGGACTTGCGTTAATCATTTCTGGATCAAACATCATTCCCATTGCAATTGTACCAAATACTGCTGATATTATAACCATTATTGCTGCGAAAATCATTGCTCTTGGAAATGCTCTTGAAGCATCGCCTTCCATTTTATTTACATAAGGACTCATCTTTTCAATACCACCAACGGCAAATACTAAGATTGATAATGAAGAAAAATACTTCATGTCAAAAGTTGGTATCAAATTATTTAAAGACCAATCTATTGAACGATATCCACCAGCTGGATTAATTTTTGGTGCAGCAAACATCATCAATATGTATAAAATTGACATTACAAACATTGATGATCCTGCAAGTGTAGCAAGATTCTTAAGAGGGTTGATACCTCTACTTGCAACCCAGCAGAAGAATAAGAACACTATAAGTGTTGCTATCTGAATGTAAACTGTAGGAATTTTATCATATACGTCTGCACTTTGATAAAGCATCCAAGATAGAGCTTTAAGTCCGCCTGATCCCTTTGATGCAATATAAGTAATGTGACATGCCCAATATGTCCAACCTGCGTAATATGCAAGTTTTTCGTTTGTAGTGGATCTAATCCATGAAGTTACTCCTCCACCTTCATTTTTAAAAGCACTTCCAAGTTCTCCTACCATAAAAGCGTTTGGAATGAAGTAAAGTAAAAACATCATGATCCATGAGAATATTACTTGCACACCGTTAAAGTATACGAATCCGTTTACAACATTACCAAAACCCCACAGAGTTGAGAATGCCATAAAAGAAAGCATATACCACTTGATTCTTTTTTCTGAATCTATCAACTTTCTCTCTCCTTTCGAAATTTTTATAATTTCAAATAAATTTTTTAGATTAACAAAGGTTTTCCAAAACTTTACATAATTTATTCGTCTAAATCTACTTTAAAATGTTTTTTGTTAACATAAAATTTTTCTAAAATTTCAAAGAAATTGTTTTTATTGTTAATCTATTGTAATAACTATTATATATATAAAGGGAGTAAAATTCTACCAATTTGGCAAAATTATATTAAAAAAAGCTTTTTTACAAGGTTTAAACGATTAAAGCATTAGTTTGGTGTGAAGCTAAGTTTTTGGTTTTTATTTATCTTGAATTTGAGGAATGTATTTATAGCATCATTATAAGACATGAAATATTGTTTTTATTTT
>JASBZH010000028.1 GCA_029983555.1 Peptoniphilus sp.
AAAACTGACCTCCTTAAGTTAGTTTTTGGGTCTAACTTTTGGGGGTCAGTTCAAAGTTTTAAACCTGTAACAGTGCTTTTATTTATCTATTATTCTTGTTTATTTTTTAAAAGTAATTTTACGAATTATATAAAGTGCACAGAACACACCTATGGAACTGAAAAGTTCTTTGACTTCATAAATATTTCCAAAACTAATTTGAAAAGTCGGGTCTAATATTTTTAAAATTAAACCAACTAATAATCCCATAAGTATAAAGGTTATGAAGCTTCCCACCATTAATGTCAAAATCATCTTCTTTGGATCTTTATGCATATATATAATATAGGCTACAATCCAAAGAATCGTCGTTATAATCTCTATTGAAATGTTTTTCATGGCGTACTCCTCGTAATCTTTAGTTTTTTGTCAAAGACTTTTCAAATTCTTTTCTTATTTCTTTAATTTTGCTAGGATTTTCTAGAAGTCTTCCAAAAAATTCCAATATTATCTTTGCTCCTCTATCTATTACTTTTTTAGAGCCATCTGACTTTACAAAATCTGCCACTTTTTTTGTGTGAAACGGAATTTCTTCTTCTGATATTGATATATAAGGATGAAAAGCTGGCGCCCTGTAGCTTACACTTCCCATATCCGATGAACCATCAGCAACTTTAACTTCTTCATATTGGAAACTATTGTCTTCCATAATTTCTTTTATTATGTCAGTTCCAGTTTGATTATAGACCATGTCTCTAAAAGTATATCCAAATGTCTCGAGTTTATATTCAGTTTGTGTCGCCTTGGCACATCCGTCTAAAATGTCTTTAACCCATGGCATCATCTCATCTTTTACTTCGGAATAGTTTCTTGCACGAAATGCGTATTTTGCCTTTGCAAATTCTGGAATCATTCCAGGAGCAGTTCCTCCACCCTGAACAATTCCCTCTATAATTGCACCTGGCTTTAGTGATTTTCTCATCATGTCAAATGCGTGAATCGAAAGCATAAGTCCATCTAGTGCAGATCTTCCCTCCCAAGGAGATCCGGCGCAGTGTGCAGGTTTTCCTTTAAAACTAATCTCGTATGTGTCAAGAGCTAAAAATTTTCCGTTTGGCTTGTTCTTTCCCGAAGTAAGGTGCACCATTATTACCGCATCGTATTTGTCAAAAACCCCCATGTCTGCCATTGGACTTTTTAATCCTTCGTCTTCTTCTCCTGGAGTTCCAATTATGTCTACATTTGCGTCAATTAATTCTTCATTTTCTTTAATCACAAGGGCCGACAATATTGAAATTCCGCAGCTTGCAGAGTGACCACATCCATGTCCTATATCCGGAAGTGCGTCGTACTCTACTAATATTGCAAAGTTTGCTTTTGCATTTTCTTTTTTGATTACATTACCAAAAAATGCTGTTTCAAATCCGCAAAAGTTTAGCTCTGCATCAATTTTATGTTTAGCTAAAAGTTCTACAATTTTCTTCGAAGATCTAAATTCTTGTTCAGAAATTTCTGGATTATTTGCCAAATCAAAATTTAAATTATAGGCTTCGTCTTTATATTTATCTATACTTTCAATTAGTTTTTCTGCTATCATCGTTTCACCTACAATACTTTTGCCAAGAAATTTTTAGTTCTGTCATGCTTAGGATTTCCAAATACTTCTTCTGGCGTTCCACTTTCAACTATATATCCATCTGCCATGAATAGAATTCTGTCTCCAACTTCTCTTGCAAAACCCATTTCGTGAGTTACGACTACCATTGTCATTCCGTCTCTTGCTAAATCTTTCATTATATCTAAGACTTCTCCTACCATCTCTGGATCAAGGGCTGAAGTTGGCTCATCAAAGAGCATTACTTCTGGATTCATTGCAAGTGCTCTTGCTATTGCTATTCTCTGTTTTTGTCCTCCTGAAAGAGAGCTTGGATAGTCATTTGCCTTTTCAGGAAGTCCAACTCTTTCTAAAAGCGCTCTCGCCTTGTCTTCTGCTTCGGCTTTTGGAATCTTTTTAACTAGAGTTGGTGCCAAAGTTATGTTGTCTATAATGTTTAGATTGTTAAAAAGGTTAAATGATTGAAAAACCATTCCCATGTTTTCTCGAATTGCGTTTACATCTGCATTCTTGGCAGTGATTTCATCATCATCGAGAAATATTTTTCCAGAAGTTGGCTCTTCTAAAAGATTCATACATCTCAAAAAAGTAGATTTACCGCTTCCACTTGGTCCAATTATTACTACAACTTCGCCATCTTTTATCTCTTCGTCAATCCCCTTTAAAACTTCTAAGTCCCCAAAGGATTTTCTCAAATTTTCTACTTTAATCATTAGCTAGTCTCCTTTCAAGAACTCCCATAGCCTTGGAGAGTGAAAATGTCATTATGAAATAAATAAGCGCCGCGTACACAAATGGCTTTGTAAATTCATATGTGCTTGATGAAATATTTTTGCCCGCATACATAAGTTCTGATACACCAACTGTGTAAGTGATTGATGATTCCTTAATTAATGTTATAAACTCATTTACAAGCGCTGGCAAAATGTTTTTAACAGCCTGTGGCATAATTACTTTTTTCATCGCAAGCTTGTGACTAAGGCCCAAAGATCTTGCAGCTTCCATTTGCCCCTTGTCAACTGAATTTATTCCAGATCTTATTATCTCTGCAACATAGGCAGCTGAGTTTAGTGATATTGACAGTGAACATAAAAACATCGGTGCTTTTAAAAATGCCAGTGAATCTGGAATAACTGATTTAAGTCCAAAGTAAACTATCATAATTTGGACAAGCATTGGTGTACCCCTTACAATCTCTATATAAGCTCCAGAAATCGCATTTAAAATTTTACTCTTGGATATCTTCATCAGCGCTAGAAGAATACCAAGAGTAAGTCCAAGTATTACTCCAACTACAGAAAGCTCCACTGTTGTCAATGCTCCCCTCAAATAAGTGGGAAGGTATCTGCTTAAAAAATTTATCTGATTAGTTAAAAAACCCATAATGTCTCCTTCTTTGTTTGTAAAAAAAGTCCCCACATAATGTAGGGACTATTTAATTATTTTCCAGCTTCTTTGTTGGATAATTCAATATACTCATCAAGCCATTTGTCTACTTGACCTGAATCTTTTAATTCGCTAACGATCTGTGAAATTGCCTTTGTCAAATCATCTTTGCCTTTTTTAGTTGCAACAGATTGACCAGGTTCTTTTTCTATTCCTAAATTGTCTATTATTGTAAGACCATCAGCTATAGTTGCAAATTGTTTTGCAGGTATTTCTGATATAAACGCTACATCAATTGATTTGTTTTTAAGTTGTTCTATAATAACATTATTTAGATCGAATCCTTTTACATTAGAGCCATATTTCTTTTCTGCATATTTTTGTTGGATTGAACCAAGTTGTGTTCCGATAATCTTTCCTTCTAAGTCATCGAATGATTTATATTTGTCTTTATCTTCGTCTAAAACTACTAAAACTTGTTCGCCATCGATATAAGGTTCTGAAAAGTCAACTTGTTGTTTTCTCTCTTCATCTGCTGCCATTCCGGCGATTACAAAATCGACATCTCCAGTTTGAAGTGATGCTATAAGTCCTTCAAAAGCCATGTTTTTAATTTCAAGCTCAACTCCCAATGAGTTTGCAATTGCTTTTGCAAGTTCAATATCAAGTCCAACATACTCTTCTTTTCCGTCTTGGTAAGAAATCCATTCCATTGGTGGATAGTCTGCAGAAGTTCCAAGGACTATTTTTCCCTTTTCTTTTATGGCGTCAATATTTTCGCCTTCTGCCTCTACATCAACTTTTACCATATCTTCGTTTGAAGTCGAATCATCTTTTTTATTTTCTTCCGCTACAGTTTTATTATTTGCCTTGGCATTGTCTTTGGTATTTTCGCCTTTATTATTACCACCACATGCTACAAGTCCAAGAGCCAACAACACGATCAATAAAATACTTAATGTTTTTTTCATTTTTTACCTCCCATTTCTAAAGCAACATCTGACAAAATGGGATCATCTTAAACTTTTGGAAAATTTTGACGACGTATCAATTTTATTCCAAATGCTCTTTAGATTATCATTGAAATCCAAGATTAAGGCCTCCTTAGTAAATTTAAAAAATATTATAACCCAAACAAGATCTAATTTCAATCCTATTTGGGCTATTTTTTAATTTATTGTGATAAATTGTTATATTTTTTATTTATTGCCAATTTATATTAGAAATCTAAAAGTTCTTCTGCTTGAAATTCTTTTGGTTTTTCTTCAGGTTTTGGCTGAGGTTTTGGTGTAGGTTTTACTTCTTCTTTTTTAATTCTTGAATATTGATAAAGTCCCCAAGATTCCAATTCACTATCTGTACCAATCCAAACTGGAGCGCCAACTTTCATAGTTGGAAATACAAAGCCTTCAATATCGTAGTTATACATTCTTATGCAACCATTAGAATAATATCCCCCAATTTGATTAGGTTTTATATTTCCATGAATTCCATAGCCACTTTTGCCAGGAATTCTAAGTCCCATCCATCTTTCGCCTAAAGGGTTATTGGGATCATCTGCAGCAGCTGGAGTGTACTTTCCTCCCATTCCACCCCAAGCTGGATTTTTATGTTTATTTGCAATAACTGCCTTTGCGCTTGGAGTTGGAGTCGCAGTTGTCCCAAGAGTCACTGGAAATTTTCCAATTGACTGTTTTCCTCTATATACAGTTAAAATTCTTCTCGATTTATTTATGCTTATCCAAACATCTTGAGTTGGCGCATTGACAACCATATCATAAACTTCATAATTTGGAGTATAAAGAGCAGTCTTTGTCTTTGCATCCACAGTTCCAGTGACAGGAAGATTCATTCTAGCCTGCCACTTTTTAACTTCTGCAACTCTATTTGCTCCCGATTTATCCATAAAAGTATTTTCTCGCACAAATCCAGCAGCAAAAATATTTACCGGCAATAGCAATAATGCTGCCAGTGCAAATATAATAAATTTATTCTTCACATTACACCTCTAATTTATCTTTCAAAAACTTTCCTGTATAGGATTTTTCACATTTTACAATTTCTTCTGGAGTTCCAGTGGTAATTATTCCGCCACCGCCATCTCCACCTTCTGGTCCTAAATCTATTATGTGATCGGCACATTTTATAACATCTAAGTTGTGCTCTATTGTAATCACAGTGTTACCTCTATCTACTAATTCGTCCAAAACTTTTATGAGTTTATTTATATCTTCTGAGTGAAGTCCAGTCGTTGGCTCATCCAAAATATAAAGTGTACTTCCAGTGGCTCTTTTTGATAATTCTGTCGCAAGCTTTATTCTCTGAGCCTCTCCACCGGAAAGCTCTGTCGAAGATTGACCGAGTTTTATATAAGAAAGTCCAACGTCCTTTAAAGTCTTTAACTTTCTAAGAACTCTCTCGTGATTTTGGAAAAAATCTATGGCCTCTTCTACAGTCATGTTTAGTACGTCATTAATATTTTTACCCTTGTACTTTACTTCCAAAGTTTCTCTGTTGTATCTCTTTCCCTTACAAACTTCGCACGGAACATATACATCTGGCAAAAAGTGCATTTCGACTTTTAAAATTCCATCGCCCTTGCAGGCTTCGCATCTTCCACCCTTCACATTGAAGGAAAATCTACCCTTTTTGTAACCGCGCATTTTTGCCTCATTGGTGTTTGCATAGATCTCTCTAATTATATCAAAAGCTCCAGTATAAGTTGCTGGATTTGACCTTGGAGTTCTGCCAATTGGCGACTGATCTATGTCGACTATTTTATCGATATTATTAGCTCCAACAATTTCTTTGTATTTTCCAGGTTTTACTTTTGACTTATTTATCTTTTGAGCCAAAGCTTTATATAAAATTTCATTGATTAATGAAGACTTTCCAGAACCGGAAACTCCAGTAACACATACAAATTGACCGAGTGGAAACTCAACATCTATATTCTTTAAGTTGTTTTCTCTTGCTCCAATTACTTTTATTGACTTGCCATTTGATTTTCTTCTCTTTTCTGGCACTTCAATCTTTTTTCGCCCACTTAGGTATGCTCCAGTAATTGATTCTGGAATTTCCATTATTTCTTCAGCAGTACCTTGTGCGACGATTTTTCCACCGCCCACTCCTGCAAGTGGACCTATGTCGACAATTTGGTCTGCAGCAAACATCGTGTCTTCATCGTGTTCTACGACTATTAAAGTGTTTCCAATATCTGTAAGTTCTCTTAAGGATTTTAAAAGTTTTGCATTGTCCCTTTGGTGAAGTCCAATGCTCGGCTCATCTAGCACATAGATTACTCCCACAAGTTGGGAACCAATTTGTGTTGCAAGTCTAATTCTCTGTGCCTCTCCTCCAGAAAGTGTGCCCGCCATTCTAGACATTGAAAGGTAATCAAGGCCGACATTTACCAAGAAAGAAAGTCTAGATTTTATTTCCTTTAAAAGTTCCTCTGCAATTATATTTTCATTTTTAGATAGAGTTAATTTTTCAAAAAATTCAAGTGCCTTATCTATGGAGAGCTCTTGAAGTTCAAAAATATTTAATCCACCAACTCTAACTGCAAGTGAAGTCTCTTTAAGTCTTGCGCCGTGACATTTTGGGCACGGAACTTCTTCCATAAATTCGTCAATTTTATCTATCATTCTATTGGAACTTGACTCAGTGTATCTCCTCTTTAAATTTCTAGAGATTCCCTCGAATCCTCCGGAATATCTCTTTCTTCCAGAAAAATATGAATCGTAGTAGAAAGACAAATTGCCATCATAACCTTCAAATATCGCATCTAAAAATTCTTTGGGCGCATTTTTAATCGGTTCCTTAGTACTAAAATTAAACTTACTTGCAATGTGCGAGATTATTTCATAATAATAAGTTCCCTTAGAAGTTGAATAGCAAGCTATTGCGCCCTCCTCAATGGAAAGTTCTTTATTCGGAATAACTAAATCTCTAGAAACTTCTTTAGAAAAGCCAAGTCCGTTACATTCTTCGCAAGCCCCCATGGGTGAGTTAAATGAAAATGACCTTGGGGTTACTTCTTCAATAATAATATTGCAATGTGGACAGGCGAGTTTAGTGGAAAAGACCATGTCCTCTCCATCGATTACATTTACTTTTGCAATTCCATCGCCCATATTAGTTGCAATTTCAAGTGAATCCGCAAGTCTTGACTCAATTTTATCCTTAATAATAATTCTATCTACAACTATGTCAATGTCGTGATATTTATTTTTCTCAAGTTCAATTTCATCCTCGATATTTTTCATCTCTCCATCGACAAATATTCGAAGAAACCCTTCTTTTTTTATCTTTTCAAAAACTTTTTTGTGTTGACCTTTTCTGTGTCTTACAATTGGAGAGAGAATTTGAATTCTAGTTCTTTCATCTAGTTTCATAATTTCATCTACCATCTGGTCAATTGTATAAGACGAAATCTCCTCTCCACATTCTGGACAAAATACATGACCAACTCTAGCATATAAAAGTCTCAAGTAGTCATAAATTTCTGTAACAGTTCCCACAGTGGAGCGCGGGTTTTTGGAAGTGGTCTTTTGATCTATCGAAATTGAAGGGCTCATACCTTCAATGTAATCCACTTCAGGCTTATCCATCTGTCCTAAAAACTGTCTCGCGTAGGATGATAGGGATTCGACATATCTCCTCTGCCCTTCAGCATAAATTGTGTCAAAAGCCAGTGAAGATTTGCCTGATCCTGAAAGTCCTGTAAAGACCACAAATTTATTTCTCGGAACTTTTAAGTCCACATTTTTTAAGTTGTGGACTCTAGCTCCCTTTATAATTATTTCATCGTTCAAAGTATCACCTATACTATCGCTTCTTTTTTCTTCTCTTTAAGTTCTTTTATTTTGTCTCTAATTTCCGCTGCCTTTTCAAAATCGAGTTCTTCGGCAGCTCTATACATCTCTGGTTTTAGCGCATCAATCATAGCAGATATTTCTTCTTTTGTAAATTCTTCTTCACTCACTTCAAAGTCGACCTTTTCTTCTGCCGCAATTGAAGTGTTTATGACGTCTCTTATTTCCTTTTTGATAGTTTTTGGCACAATATTGTGTTCTTTATTGTAATCATCTTGAATCTTGCGCCTTCTTGCAGTCTCATCAATCGTAACTTTCATGGATCTAGTCATTTCATCGGCATACATTATTACCTTGCCATCTGCATTTCTAGCTGCACGTCCAGCAGTTTGAATTAAAGATGTGACAGATCGTAGAAATCCTTCTTTATCTGCATCCAAAATGCAAACTCTCGAAACTTCTGGAAGGTCGAGTCCCTCTCTTAACAAGTTAATTCCAACGAGTACGTCATAAACTCCAAGTCTAAGATCTCTTATAATCTGCATTCTCTCTAAAGTGTCTACATCAGAGTGCATATACGTAACTTTATATCCAATTTCTTTTAGATAGCTCGTCAAATCCTCAGCCATCTTTTTCGTAAGAGTAGTTATAAGTACTCTTTCTTTTCTCTCTATCGTCTCATCAATTTCTTTTACAATATCGTCGATTTGATTTTTAATTGGACGAACCTCAATAATTGGATCCAAAAGTCCAGTCGGTCTAATTAACTGTTCAACTTGCTGTTCTGTGTGTTCAAGTTCATAAGGACCAGGTGTCGCAGATACATAGACGCACTGATTCATCATGCTTTCAAATTCATTAAATCTAAGAGGTCTATTGTCAAGAGCTGACGGAAGTCTAAAGCCATATTCAACTAATGTCTCTTTTCTCGCCCTATCTCCATTAAACATTCCTCTAATTTGTGGAATAGTTTGGTGAGACTCATCAATAATTGTAAGAAAATCTTTTGGGAAATAGTCAATCAATGTGTATGGTCTTGATCCTGGCGCTCTTCCAGATAAATGTCTAGAATAATTTTCAATTCCAGAACAAAAGCCCATCTCATTTAACATTTCCAGATCGTATCTCGTCCTTTGTTCTAGCCTTTGAGCCTCCAAAAGTTTTTCCTGATCTTTTAAAACCTTAAGTCTTTCTTCAAGCTCCTCTTCTATAGTTACAATTGCCCTTTGCACTTTGTCCTCTGAAGTTGCAAAGTGGGAAGCTGGAGTAATAAAAGCGTGATTTAAATAAGCTACAACTTCTCCAGTAAGAGCATTTATTTCAGAAATTCTGTCAATTTCATCGCCAAAAAACTCTACTCTTATAGAATTTTCAGAAGATGATGCGGGAAAAATATCCAATATATCTCCGCGAACTCTAAAAGTTCCACGCGTAAATTCATAATCATTTCTCACATACTGAATGTCTACAAGCTTTGACATAATTTCGTTTCTGTCACGAATCATGCCAGGCCTAAGAGATATAGCTAAATTTTCGTAGTCAATCGGGTCTCCCAAGCCGTATATACAAGAAACAGATGCGACTATTATTACATCTTTTCTTTCAAAAAGCGACATAGTCGCAGAGTGACGAAGTTTATCTATCTCGTCATTAATTGAAGAGTCTTTCTCTATAAAAGTATCAGTCCCAGGAACATAAGCTTCTGGTTGATAATAATCGTAGTATGAAACAAAATATTCTACGGCATTCTCGGGGAAAAATTCTCTAAGTTCTGAGCAAAGTTGATAAGCAAGAGTCTTATTGTGTGCAATCACAAGAGTTGGCTTTTGAACTTTTTCTATTACATTTGCCATAGTAAAAGTTTTTCCAGATCCAGTTACACCCAAAAGATTTTGGTGCTTGTACCCCTTTTTAATTCCCTCGGCTAGCTTATTTATTGCCTGAGGTTGATCGCCAGTAGGTTTATAATCAGAATGAATCTTAAATTTCATAGCATCACCTTTTAATTTTATACAATAAAGTGTATTCGTTAGATAGTTATTTATAATTAATCCTTCGCAGGAACTATTATATACCCAATTTAAAAAATAGCAAACTTCTGTTTAGAATTGTAAAATTTTGCTTCGTCATACAATAAAAAAAGACAATCATTTATAAATAATTGTCTTTATAGTGTCAACAAACTTGCAAAGCTTATACTATGGAAAAACGTAGAAATTTAAGCTTTAAGTAAATCGCTAAAAACACACTGTTTGTGCTTATTCAAATCTCTACTTTAAAGATTTCGAAAAGCATAATTTTTAGGTTTTCGTGATTAAATAAGATTTTTTTAAGCTTTATCTACAGCCATAAAAGCACCTCACGTCTGTATTAAGTTTTAAAATTTCTACCGTGCCCTATTAAATAAAATCCTATTTAAAATAAATTATCTTTCTTCCTCAGCAATTACATTTACATCGTAAGAAAATTCAATTTTCCTATTTAGTTTTTCGTCAATCATCTCTGCCCTAAAGTTATCGCCAAAGAAAAATCCATCTTTTGTCGGCACAGTTCCAGAAAAAATAACTGAATTATCTATATCTCCCACTCGTTTTTTTAATTCGCTTAAAATTTTTTCAACTGGAAGTATGTCGCCAAGAGTCCCTTCTTGATACAAAACTTCTTTGCCGCTTATTGTAGTATAAGAATTTAATTTTATATCATCCCAATGATCATTAACTTCATCGTATTTCCAAGCATCTTTAGCAATTGGTTTTAGACAAACTTGTTTTGATTTAAATATATTTACACTTTCAAGATCTCTATCTGTGTGGTCTGATCCAAGTGTAATGTAAATATCGTCTTCTCCCAAAAGAATTACATACTCGCACTCGCCAGAAGTTCTGTTGCCAACGAATTTTAAGTCGCTATCTTGAGTTACAATTTCTTTTGAACACTCAAAAATAGTTGGCAAAAATTTTGGTGGCTTTACTCCAAGTTCCCTCTCGAGTTCATCTATATGCTCTTTAGTTTTTTCGATATTGCGTCCTGAATATCCAATTACAAAACACTTGTCGTAATTAAATTCTATTTTTTCATCATTGCATTTGAATGTTAAATTTTTCATAAACATCTCCTCAAAATTTATAAAGATTTGGCTTTCTATCTTTAAAAACATTAATGCTCTCTCTAATATCTTTTATAATGTTAAGATCAAGCTTTCCACTAAAAACTCCCTCTTCATCAGTTGGCTTAACCACATATTCGCCCCATGGATCGATAATCGCACTGTGACCACCAAATTTTGAACTGTAAGCAGTTCCAACGCTATTTACGCAGACTACAAACATCTGATTTTCAATGGCTCTACTCCTATTTAAAGTATCCCAGTGCATAGTTCTCTTATCGGGCCATGCAGCAGGTAGGAAAAATACATCTATATTTTCTAAAGCATTCATCCTGATCCACTCTACAAATCTCACATCGTAGCAAATTGCAACTGCACATTTTACGCCATCTAATTCAAAAGTAGTCATTTTATCCCCAGGAGTAAAAATTTTATCTTCGCCAGATGGTGAGAACAAGTGGACTTTATTATACATGCCAATTTCAGTTCCATCTCTATTAAATATATAACATGTGTTGTAAAGTTTACCGTTAATCTTATTTGCAACAGATCCTCCAACAATATTTATGTCATACTTTTTGGAACAATTACTCAAAAACTCTTTAGTCCTCTTGCCACCTGTATCGGCAAGCTCCATTACATTTTCTGGGAAAAAAGACACATCAAAGAGTTCTGGCAAAACTACAACATCACTCTTCTCTTCAGATGCTTTTTTAATGGATTCTTCTGCACCTTTAAAGTTTGCGCCAACATCTGCTAAAATCAAATTACTTTGAACAACTGATACTTTCAAGTAAATCACCCCATTTATGTATCCATCTATATTATATAATCAAATTACTTGTTTATCAAAATAAATTAGTAAATATAATATGTTTAAAATTTTAACTAAACAAAAAAACATCTTGTCTTTCAAAATGAAATTATACTGTCAACAAAGAAAAATGCCCTAAAAAATCTTATCCTATGGAAGAAATTGTAGGAAATTCGACTTGAAGCAAATCGTCCGAAGGATCACCGTCCTGGTGTAAGCGAGTTTGCGTTTTTCAGATTTGCAAATGTATGAATCTTTCAAATTTCTGTAGTGAGATAATATTTCTTGAGCTTTTTTAAAATAAAAAACTCATCTTGACCAATCAAAATGAGTTTTTATATTATTTATTAGTATTTTCTTTTAATATTTCTATAGCTTTTTGAAGTTGGGTGTCTGTGTCTTGATATTCAAGGCCTATTCCCTTTACATCTTCAGGAAGATCGACTTTTACATCTGGCAATATTCCAATTTTGTGGATTGACTTTCCAGAAGGTGTGAAATATTCTGCCGTAGTAAGTTTTATTCCGTCTCCTCCAGGGAATGTACTAACTGTTTGGACAATTCCCTTTCCAAAAGTTTTTTGTCCAACAATTGGCGCTCTCTTTAAATCTTTAATTGCACCTGCCAATATTTCTGATGCTGATGCAGAGCCCTCATTTACCAAAACAACCATATTGATGTCACTGTAATTTTCATTGAGTTTATATTCCTGAACTATTTCGTCCTTGTTATTTTTTAGTGTGACAAAAGTAGTCTTTGGAAGAATTGCATCTCCAATTTCGACAGCTCCATCAATTAGTCCACCTGGATCTCCTCGAAGATCCAAAATTATTCCCTTGACTCCATCATTTGTGAGTTTATCAAGAGCTGATATAAAATCTTTTCCAGTGTCCTCATCAAACATTATTACGCCAATGTAACCAAATTCTCCAATTTTATCAGAAATTACAGAGTCCATTTTGACTTCTGCTCTCTTGACGCTAATTTCTTTGGTATCATTGGAATTATTTTTTAAAATTAATAGTTTTACTTCTGTGCCAACTTTGCCTCGAATTGCCTCTGAGGCTTCATTTATCTTTTCAGAACTAAAGTCCTTACCGTCAATTTTTAAAATCTTATCTCCCGGCTCAAGTCCCGCCTTTTCCGCAGGCGAACCCTTTATCGGAGATACAACTGTCACTGTTCCATCCTCATTTGGAGAAATAATGACTCCAATTCCTTGAAACTTTCCAGTTGTCTGTTCATTTAAACTCTGCAATTCTTCTTTAGTTAAGTATTCTGAATATGGATCTTTTAGTCCTGCGACGAGTCCCTTTAACTTTCCAGCTTCTAGATCTTCTTTTTTTATCTCATCATTATAAAGAAAATTTTCTTTTACGTAATTTTCTAAATAAAGCATCTTTGTATAATTAGTTCCAGAACCAATAATCTGATTTATTGTTAAAATTCTAGTAATTAAAGCAGTTGTAATTATCAAAACTACAACTGCTGCAATTTTTAATATTTTATTTTTCTTCATTATACATATCCCAACGGATTAACTGTAGATCCATTTACTCTAACTTCAAAATGAAGATGAGGTCCTGTTGAAAGGCCAGTTGAACCTACAAAGCTAATTACATCTCCAGCATTTACATGTTGTCCAGCAGATACATTAAAAGCTGAATTGTGTCCATAAATTGTAACTGTGTCGCCATGGTCAATCATAACTACATTGCCATAACCACTCATACTTGTTGCTGTAAGAACTGTGCCGCTTTCTGCAGCTACTACAGGAGTTCCTGTAGGTGCAGGTATATCTATTCCCGAATGGAATTTACTATATCCAAGGATTGGATGAGTTCTATAGCCATAAGGAGAAGAAATTGAATAGTGTCCAGGAAGTGGCCAAGTATAATTTGCGCCGTTTCTTGGAGCAGAATCAACACTTACATTAGTTCTCTTTGGCATTGACCTGGCGAGTTCTTTTTGTTTTTCTGCAGCTATTTCTTTTTGAAGTCGAGCGATTTCTTTGTCTAAGTTTGCCCAATTTTCTTCGGCTTTTTCATATTCTTCGCTGTAAAGACCTATATTTGACTCTAGCTCTTTCATGTAAGCATTTTTTGCTTCTACTGCAGCCTCATACTCAGCTTTTTCACTTTCTAGAGCTATTCTATCAGTTTCTACTTCTGTCCTGTCGTCCTTGAGACTTTTTTCTACTTTTTCTATTGTCTCAATTTGATCTTTTATGTATTCCAAAAGATCTCTGTCGGCCTCTGCAATTGATGAGACAACTTGATTGTTTCTAAGAAGCTCTTCAATATCCTTTGAGTTTAAAATAACTTGAAGATATTCGACATTGCCCTTTTTATACATTTCGCGAAGTCTAAGTCTAAATAGCTCAGTGTTCTCTTCGAGATTTTCTCGAGCTTCATTTAATTTTTTTTCGTTTTCGGCAATCTTTTCATTTAATTTGTCTATTTCTTTTTCAATTTCGCCAATTTTTGCAGAAGTTCCAGCTATCTTTCCATCTAGTGTATCTATCTCGGAAGATACATTTTGCTTCTTGCTTTCTGCCTCTTGAATATTAGCTTTATTGGCCTTCATCTTTTCTGAAAGCTCAGATTTCATATTTACTTTTTTATTTTTTTCTGCAGTAAGTTCCTTTGAACTCTTTGCCAAAGTCGCCGTAGGCACTGCCATAGTTAGAGCAAGCGCTATGACAAGCGCCCTAGTTCTATTATTCAACCAAATCACCTATACATTTAAAAATTTCTTTGTTGAGAAGAGGCTTCCAAAAAATCCAATTCCCACACCTATACACAAAAATATTAAAAATATGTCTTCTCTTACGATATTTAATGAAACTAAATCTACATTTGTAATGTTAAATAACTGAGGATTTAGCCTATCATATATCAATTCGTAAAGTTTCAAAGTCAAAAATCCTGACAATATAGCGCCGACGACTCCAAAGATTATGCCCTCAAGTAAAAATGGTCCTCTTATATATGTGTCTGTCGCACCTATATACTTCATAATATTTATTTCATTTCTTCTGTTGGAGACTGCAATTTTAATAGTGTTGTGAATTATAAGTACAGATACTAATACAAGTATAAACACAACAGCAGCGCCAACGTATTTAACTCCATTTTGAATCTTCATCATTTGAGTTACAAAATCGTAATAATAATTGTGATCTTCAATAAATGGAAGTTGTGAATATTTATCTTCAATTTCTTTTCCATAAGATAGCTCATTCATCTCTACAGTTAGAGAATCTGGAAGTGGATTGCCTCCTGGAATATTTTCCAAAAGAGTAGCATCTTCGCCTAAATCTTTTTTAAAATCTTCCAAAGCTTCATCTTTAGTAACATAAGTAACTCTCTTTACCTTGTCGTTTTTACCAAGTTCTTGTATAAAACCATTTACATCAGCAGCGGGAGCATCATCTTTTAAAAAGAAAACTACCTTGTCGAGTTTCTCTCCCGTTTGATATACAATAGTATTTAAATTAATTATCATAAGCATCACAACACCAAATAGTGTTAGCATTGCAGCTATAGAAATTGTAGAAGTAAAAGACATAGTCCTATTTCTCCAAAGACTTGAAAGTGATTCCTTAACAGTGTTAAAAAGCTGCCTAATAATTTTCATGATAATAACAGCCTCCTTCTACATCGCTTACAATACTTCCGTCTTTAAGAGCAACTACTCTCTTATTAAATTTATCTACAATATTTGCAGCGTGTGTTGCCATGATGACAGTTGTTCCTTCATCATTTATATTTTTAAGTGCCTGCATAATTTCCCATGCAGTGTGATCGTCTAAGTTTCCAGTTGGCTCGTCACAAACTATGTGAGGAGCATTATTTACAATAGCTCTTGCAATAGAAACTCTCTGACTTTCTCCCCCAGAAATTTCGCTCGGATAGCACTTCATCTTGTCCCTTAAATTTACCAGTTCAAGGGCCTGTGTAACTTCTCTATTTATAGTCTTTTTAGATTCGCCTAAAATCTCCAACGCATAAGCCACATTTTCATATACAGTTTTTCGTGGAAGGAGTCTGAAGTCTTGAAAAACAACTGAAATATTTCTTCTCAACTTGGGTATCATATAATTAGGTATTTTAGTAATGTCTTCGTCATGAACTAAAATCTTGCCGCGAGTTACTTTTTCTTCTCTGATTAATAGTTTTATCATAGAAGATTTGCCCGCACCAGAAGAGCCCACTAAAAATACAAAATCTCCCTTTGGAATCTCAAGATTTATATTTGAAAGGGCCATGACGCCATTACTATATTCTTTAAATACATTCTCAAATTTTATCATTTCTCTTACCTTTCTAAACTTCACAATTATTATATTACAAATTGGTAACAAATGTACAGTGAATTTATTAAATTTCACACAAATATCTCATTTTTGTTGACTTTTAAATAAAAATGACAAATTTTTTAAAAAAAATAAAAAAATATTTTACATTTCTCCAATCTTCGTGTATAATTTTGAAGTAAAAAAGTAATTTATTTAACTAGGAGGAAATATGCAAAGATATATAGGAACTGTAGCACGTGGAATTCGTACACCAATAGTAAAAAGTGGAGATAACTTAGTCGATATAGTTGTGGATTCAATTTCAAAAGCTGTTGAATCTGAAAACATAAAAATGCGCGACAAAGACGTCGTTGCCGTAACTGAATCATTAGTTGCAAGAGCTCAAAACAATTATGTTGAAATCGACGAAATTGCAGAAGATATAAACAATAAATTTGAAAATGAAATTGGAATAGTATTTCCAATATTGAGTAGAAATAGATTTTCAACAATACTTAGAGGTATTGCAAAGAGCAACAAAAAAATTCACATTCTATTCTCTTATCCTTCTGATGAAGTTGGAAACTCACTAATGGATCCAAATCTTCTTTACCAAGCTAAAATAAATACTTTTACAGAAGTATTGGAAGAAGAAGATTACAGAAGAATTTTTGGCGAAGAAGTTAAACACCAATTCACTGGAATTGATTATGTAAAACTTTACAAAGAAATTTGTGGCGGAAATGCTTCTATTCACTTCTCTAATGATCCTAGAACAATATTAAAATACACTGATGAAGTTTTAATTTGTTCAACTCACACAAGATTTGAATTAAAGAGACTTCTAAAAGATGAGGGAGCAAAAACTGTTTTAGGCCTTGACGATATTATGAATGCACCAATTAACGGCAGCGGATACAACAAAGATTACGGCCTACTTGGCTCAAACTTTGCATCCGAAACAAGACTTAAACTTTTCCCAAGAGATGGCGAAACTTTTGTAAATGCAGTTCAAGAAAAATTAATTGAAAAATATAACAAACAAATTGAAGTTATGATTTATGGCGACGGAGCTTTTAAAGATCCCGTTGGACAAATTTGGGAACTTGCTGACCCGGTAGTTTCTCCTGCTCACACAGCTGGGCTTGTTGGAACACCAAGTGAATTAAAAATCAAATACATTGCAGACACAGACCTAAAAGATTTAGACTCTGAAAAAGCTACAGCCGCAATGAAAGAAAGAATTTCTAAAAAAGATAAAGATTTAGTTGGAAGAAATGAAACTCTTGGAACTACACCAAGAAGGATTACTGACCTTTTAGGTTCACTATGCGACCTTACAAGTGGATCAGGCGACAAGGGAACTCCAGTTGTCTTGATACAAGGATATTTCGATAACTTTGCATCAGAATATTAATTTTATTTAAATCTATAGCGCAGCTTCGGCTGCGTTTTTTTGTTATACTTAAGTTGCAGAATATAAAACTTTAACGGAGGTAGTATGAAAAAAAAACATTAATTATAACTGCTCTAATTGCAGCATCACTTCTCACATCTTGTGCAGGTCATGATAAAAAAAATAATGTTTCAAATTCAAAAGAAAATAAAATAGAGCGAGAAGTTGAAACTGATGGCAAGGACGTGTCATCTGGAAACGAGCTTTTTATGTCAAATATGAATTCTAAAGACAGTATGAGCGAAGTTAGTAAAACTTTAAAAAATTATCTAAAGCCTGAAAATGTCGACAAATTTGAAAACTTGGTTAAAGATTACAACGAAGCAGTTGAAGGAACAACGCTAAGTGGCGAGTTTCAAAAAATTACTTCGCCTAATTATGACCTAGAAAAAATAGACGAGTTGTGGCAATCTAAAGAGGGAAATTTTATAGGAACTAATTGCAGAATAAATACATTTACACTTTTAAAGGACAACATGAAGTTTAAAGAAATTCCCTATGACGACTCCATGCTCTTTTTAGATCAAGATGCAATTGACTACAAAAATATTTTTGATAAAACTGGCAGAAAAAATTTTCTAAGACTTTTCTCAAGTGTACCTACAGAAAATACCACTGACTATCACGTTCACGCAAAAAATATGGAAAGACACCTTTCAAATTTCACTTTTGATAAGGACGTCAAGATGATTTCAGTCGTAGTCCACGACGATATAGATGAAGACATACTATTTATTGGTCACACTGGAGTTTTAGTACCTCAAGGTGATAACTTTATTTGGATTGAAAAGTTAAACTTCGAAGAGCCATATCAAACGATAAAATTTAAAAATGAGACTGACTGCTGCATCTATTTGTATGAAAAGTATAAAAATTACACAACGATACAACTTCCACACCTTTTATTATGGAAAATGACAAATTAGTCGAATTAACTAATTATTCTTTAAATGATAATATGAAAAGTAATGTAGAAAAAATAGGTGGAGCCGATGGTCCAACAGACATTTATGTGGAAAATAAATAGTACATTAGGTTTATCTTTAATTAAATTTATAATAAAATTACAAAGCTAAAGAAATCTCATCTCATTACAGAAATTGGATAATTCATACTCTTGTAAATCTGAAAAATGCAAACTCGCTAAAGCTCAAACAATGCGTTTTTCGGGCGATTTACTTCAAGTTGAATTATCTACAATTTCTTCCATAGGATGAGATTTCTTTAAAGCTTCGTAACTATTTGTATAATTTATATAAAAATTTAACTCTAGTTTTATT